>DATKNM010000368.1:0-3309 GCA_035541335.1 Binatia bacterium | reverse complement strand
AATTGCGGCATGGTGCTGCCGCAGCCGGGCTATCTCGACGGCATGGCGGCGCTCGCCAGGAAATACGGCACCCTGCTGGTGATCGACGAGACCCATACGATCTCCACCGGCTATGGCGGCTATACCCGCATGCACAACCTGAAGCCGGACTTCTTCACCCTGGGGAAGCCGGTCGCCGGCGGCATTCCCTGCTCGGTCTTCGGCTCGACCGCCGAGATGGCGGAGCGCATGCGCAAGGCCGAGCAGGAGGCCGGCCCCGGCTACAGCGGCATCGGCACCACCTTGAGCGCGAATGCGCTGCAGCTCCATTGCATGCGCGCCAATCTCTCCGAGGTGATGACCCCGGCCAACTATAAGCACATGCTCGACCTCTCCGAGCGTCTCGCCCGCGGCGTCGAGGGCGAGATCAAGCGGCGCAACGTGCCCTGGCACGTCTCCAATGTGGGTGCGCGGGCAGAGTTCGTCTGCACGCCCGATCGGCCGCGGAACGGCGCCGAAGCCAAGGCGGGGATGCGGCCGGAGCTGGAGCTCGCGGTCCATCTCTATCTTCTCAATCGCGGCGTCCTGATCGCCCCCTTCCACAACATGACCCTGGTCTCCCCCGCCACCAGCGCCGCCCAGGTCGATCACCTGGTCGCGACCGTGGGCGCCTGCCTCGACGAATTGAAGAGCTGACATCATGAACACGACCCCGAAAGCGCAGGCGCAATCCGGCATCGCGACGGTCGAGGAATGCGATGCGTTCCTCGCCGCCAACCCGCAGATCGAGAACGTGCAGGTCTTCTTCGTGAACCAGTCGGGCGTGCCACGGGGCAAGAACCTGCGGCGCCGCGACATCCGGCCGGTCTTCGAATATGCCCGCATGCTGCCGGGCACGATGCTGGCGCTGGACATCACCGGCAACGATGTCGAGGAGAGCGGCTTCGTCATGAGCGACGGCGACGCCGACCGCCTGGGGCGGCCGGTGCCCGGCACCTTCGCGCCGGCACCCTGGCTCGGCGACGACTTCGCCCAGGTGATGCTCTCGGTCTACGAGCTCGACGGCAGCCCCTGCGACGTCGACCCCCGCCATGTGCTGCAGCGCGTCATCGACCGGTTCAAGGAGTTCGAGCTGACGCCGGTCATCGCCTGCGAGCTCGAATTCTACGTGATCGACCGCAAGGTGCCGGAGGCCGGCGGTCGGCGCGGCCCGGCGGCGCCGGCGACGGGGCACCGCTCCAAGGATATCCAGGTCTACGGCCTCCGGGAGCTCGACGACTTCCAGCCGTTCCTGAGCGATGTCTACAAGTTCGGCGAGGCGGCCGGACTGCCTCTCGAATCCGCGATCTCCGAGAACGCCCCAGGCCAGCTCGAGATCGGCCTTCGCCACCGGGCCGATGCCCTCAGGGCGACCGACGACGCCGCGATCTACAAGCGCGTCATCAAGGGCACCGCCAACCGCTACGGCTTCGAGGCCACCTTCATGGCGAAGCCGCATAACGGCCTCGCCGGCAGCGGCCAGCATCTCCATGTCAGCCTCGCCGACCGCGGCGGCAAGAACGCCTTCGCCAGCGACGATCCGACCGGCAACGACCTGCTGCGCTACGCGATCGGCGGCATGAAGGCGCTGCTCGGCGATTCGATGGCGATCTTCGCCCCGAACGCCAACTCCTATAAGCGCTTCCAGGCCAATCTCTACGCGCCGGTGGCGCCGAACTGGGGCGTCAACAACCGCACCGTCGGCTTCCGCGTGACGGCGGGGCCGGCCTCGTCGCGGCACATCGAGCACCGGATCTGCGGGGCCGACGCCAATTCCACACTGGCGGTCGCCGCTCTGCTCGCCGGCATCCATCACGGCCTGAAGCACCGGATCGATCCCGGCCCGCCGATCGTCGGCGACGGCTACACCCAGGCGGCGGAGCACGGCTGGAGCCTGCCCCGCGACTGGTCGAAGACACTGGATGCCTTCGAGGCCTCGGCCGTGATGCAGGATTACCTCGGTGCGCGGTTTCATCGCATGTTCACGGCGATCAAGCGCGCGGAGCACGACCGCTTCCTCGGCCAGGTGACCGAGCTCGACTACGAGTGGTATCTGCGCAACGCCTGAGCGATTTTTCGGCCGGTGCGGGCGCCAATCGACGTGACGCCGCACCGCGACTCGGGCGGCTTCCGTCGATCGCCGCTCTACTTTCGGAGAATCCACGCCATCTTGTAGCGCCGATAAGCGGCGTGGTAGTTTCTTGGCAAATCAACGCCCTAGACTCTCGACTCCGGCAGCGGAGCCGGCCGGACGGGGCGGGCCAAGACAGCGGAGCGTCCATTGGGTTTGTTCAAGAGCAGGAAGCCGGTCCAAGTCAGCATCGGCAGCCGGTATCGTGTCGGCGATTCACCGCTGATGGTCTGGGAAGTCTCGAACCTGTTCCAGGGCATCGACGGGACGCCCTATGCGCACATCTTCTGCGTCGCCGATCCCAGCCGTCGCAAGACGGTGGCCCAGAACGCGCTGGAAGCCGGCAACCAATATGTGCGCATTCCCGACGCGCACGCGCAGTAGCGCAATACAGCATTAGACGGGACGCTATTCGACGGGGCGCGAGCCGCGCCTTTCATCGCGGATTGGGGGAGCCGACCATGGCGCGCCGCTCGCTGGAGCTTGACGACCGCCTCTATGCCTACCTGCTGCAGTTCGGCGTGCGGGAGAGCGAGCTCCTGAAGGAGCTGCGTGCCGAGACCTCCAAGCTCTCCGGCGCCGGCATGCAGATCGGCCCCGACCAGGGCGCCTTCATGGCCATGCTGGTCGAGCTTACGGGTGCGAAGCGCGCGCTGGAGATCGGTACCTTCACCGGCTATTCCAGCCTCTGCGTCGCCGGCGCACTGCCGGCCGACGGCAAGCTGATCTGCTGCGACGTCAGCGAGGAATACACCAAGGTCGCCCGCGACTATTGGCGGCGCGCCGGCCTCGAAAGCAAGATCGAGCTCCGCCTCGGCCCGGCGCTTGCGACCCTGGACGCGCTGATCGAGGCCAAGGTCGAGGCCTTCGACTTCGCCTTCATCGACGCCGACAAGACCAACTACTCGAACTACTACGAGCGGGTGCTGCAGCTCCTTCGCCCCGGCGGCCTGATCGCCATCGACAACGTGCTCTGGAGCGGCGACGTCGCCGATCCCAAGAAGCACGACGCGGACACCGACGCGATCCGCGCCTTGAACGAGAAGGTCCGCAACGACGAGCGCGTCGCGCTCGCGCTGGTGCCGATCGGCGACGGCGTCACCCTGGCGCGGAAGCGGTAGGCGCCCGAACGCCGTCTGGCGGGTGGAATGTCGTCCACA
>DATKNM010000367.1:0-12448 GCA_035541335.1 Binatia bacterium | reverse complement strand
TTGGGGTCGAGGCCGGCTTCCTTCAGGTGATCGAGATTGTATTCCGGCTGGAGGCTCATGAGATCCAGCGGGATCAGGAACATCTTGTTGTCGTACTTCGGATAGCGCGAGGCCTTCACCGAATACTCGCTGAAGTCGGTGAGATCGAGGCCGACCTTGGCGACGAGATCGTCGAGCGGGACGGTGACGTTGTCGCGCGCCATCTGGGCGTGCTGGCCGGCGGTGCCCCAGCCGAAGTCCGGACCCTTCCCACTCGCCACGGCGGCCAGGACCTTGGTGATGTATTGCTCCTCCTCGACGAGCTCCATCTTGATCTGCACGCCCTTGTCCTTGTGGGCGTCGTTGAAGGAGTCGATCATCTTCTGCCAGACCTCGCCATCGGAGGCCGCGAGCCAGCTCCAATGCGTGAGCTCGATCGGATCAGCGGCATAGAGGTGCTTGGTCCACAGGCCGCTGGTGGCGGTGGCGCCGGCGATCGCGGTCGCCGACTTCAGAAACTTGCGACGCGTCGTTCCGGCAGCGCCGGGCTTCTTCTGCTTGCTCATCGTTCCTCTCCCTGGTTGAAGTGCGGTCATTTCGCCGCCTTTGCGGAAATCACGCCGGGTACGCCTGATGCGATCATCATCGCGCGGCACTTCTCGCGGTATTGCGGGCGCACGTCGCGGGTGGGCGGGCGACAGCGGCTGGAATCGAGCCCGACCAGCTCCATGCAGAGCTTGTCCAGGTAGCCGTCGCCGCTGGTGAAGTTCTTCTCGATCTCGACCCAGAGCTTGTAGAAGGGCTTCGCCTCCTCGACCATCATGCGCTGCACCTCGCTGTAGTCGCGTGCCTCCAGGCGATCCAGCAGCTTGATGCCCCATTCGGGCCAGTAGTTGCAGAGATGCACTTCGAAGGCCCGCGCCCCCATCATGTGGCTCATGGCGAAGAGCAGGTTGTTGTCGATGATGGTGAGCTTGCCGGCGAAATGCGAGACCACGTCCTCGAACTCCATCGCGTCGGTGCGCGGCGTCGCCCATTTGAGGCCGACCACATTCGGGATTTCGCAGAACCGCTCCGCCAGGCGCAGCGAGATGCCGCTGCTGGTCCAGAACGTGTTGTAGACGATGATGCCGATATCGGCCGCCTCGGCTGCGGCGGCGACGTATTCGTAGAAGTCTTCCTCGGTGTGGGTGAAGTAGAACGGGCAGGAGACCTGGATGAAGTCGCAGCCGGCGCTCTTCGCGGCCTTCGCCAGCAGGCGGAGCTCGCGGGTGCTGGTGGTCTGCGCGCCCATGGCCACCGGCACCTTGCCGGCCGCGGCGGATACGACCGTCTCGGCGACCAGCTTGCGCTCATCGAAGGTCATCGCGGAAAAATCGCCGGCCGCGCCGCCCGCCAGCAGCACGCCGTTCTCGGCGTTGATGCCGCGCTGCTGCAGGAAGGCGACGTGGCGCTTGATCGCCGCGGTGTCGACCTCCAGATCCGGATCCCGGAACATCGTGGGAACCGTGATGTAGCAGCCTTCCAGCTTGCGTTTGAGCGATTGCCAGTCCATGCGCGGTCCCAAGCTGCGCGCGTGACTCATCGTTCGCCGGAAGCGATCCGGCGTGCGAAAGGCGCGCGAATATTCGTTGCCGCCAGCCCGGTTCTTCAGGCGCTGCGGCCGGTCGTGGTTTCTTTGTTCGTATGCCGGCGGCGCGTTGCCTCAACCATCCACCAGCACGCGAAGTATTGCGCAGGCATGTCGGCGACACTTGACGATGCGCGACCAAAACTTGATGCTCAGGCCCGAGGCCCGAGACCATCGCGGCGAGACATGGAGCGCACCGGACCGCATCGCATCGCCTTCTTCCTGATCCCGGAATTTCCGATCTATGCGGTGATTCCGGCGACGGAAGCGCTGCGCATCGCCAACCAGAACAGCGGCCAGAATCTCTACGACTGGAGCTACATCACGCTCGACGGCGAAGCGGTGCGCGCCGGCAACGGCATGATGGTGGCGCCGGACGCCTCGATCGAAGGCGAGCCGGGCTTCACCACGCTGATCGTGTGCGCCGGGAATCACCCGACGCAGTATCTCGACCGCCGCCTCCTCAACTGGCTGCGGCGACTGGACCGGTACGGGATCGTGCTCGGCGCGCTGGATACCGGGTCCTTTGCCCTGGCGGCGGCGGGGCTGATGAAGGGCTTCGGCATGACGCTGCACTGGGAGGCGATGCCGCTCTTCCACGAGCACTACCCGGATCTCGACGTGCGCGAGCAGATCTTCGTCGTCGACCGCAACCGCATGACTTGCGCCGGGGGCGCCGCGGCGACCGACCTGATGCTGCACCTGATCGCGCTCGACCACGGCACGATGCTGGCGCAGATCGTCGCCAACGGGATGGTGCATGAGCGGATGCGGCACGAGACCGACCCGCAGCGCGCCGTGCTCGACATGCCGAAGGGATCGCATGATCCGATCGTGCTGCGCGCGATCCGGCTGATGGAGAGCAACCTGGAGACGCCGCTGCTGCCCGATGCGGTGGCGGCCAAGGTCGGCCTCACCACGCGCCAGCTCGAGCGCCTGTTCCGCCGCAAGCTCGACGACTCGCCGGCGCGGTATTACCTGAAGATCCGGCTGCAGGCGGCGCGCAACCTGCTGTTCTACAGCGACGTCTCGATCCAGGACGTGGCGCTGTCCTGCGGGTTTTCGGGAGCCGACGTCTTCTCGCGGACGTTCCGCGACCATTTCGGCCAGTCGCCGCGCAAGTTCCGCAACGACTTCAGCACCAACCGGCTGCACCGCTTCCACCCGGAGTTCCTGCAGCGGCTGGTCCAATAGGCTGGACGAGCGGTTTGCCGACCGGCCGACAGCGTTCAGCGGAACGTCAACAGGCGGTTGCCGGATGCATAGCGCCGCAATCCCCGCTCGAACACAAGCGCGGCCAGCGCGCCGTAGACGGCGGCGGCCGCGCCGCCGGCCGCGTGCGGAAGGTCTTGGTGAGCTGGTTGACCACTACGAGTGGCAACCTGACCTTGTCAATCTGCAAGGTAACCCCGGTCGCGCCAACTACCCGACCGTCCCCAATTGCGCATATCCGGCGAACGGCCGCTCGAAGCGGAATCGGCGACCGCTTGCTCGCGCGAGCACCTTCATCTCGTCTTCCAGCGCGGCGCGGGGTGTGACGTGAAACAGCTTCAGCCATCTGTGCAGAATCGCGCGCGGCAGGCTGCCCAACCCCTCGCAGAAACCGAAATCGACGACCGAGAACCGGCCGCCCGGGCTCGTCAAGGCAAGCCCCTGCGCAAGAGCGGCGCGCCATGGCGGCACCATGGACAGCGCATAGGAGAAATACACGCGATCAAACGCCTGTCGTCCGAAGGCGACGGCAGGATCGAACACGGTCGCATCGCCCTGGACGAGGCGAATGCGATCCGCGAGACCGGCACGGCTTACGGCCTCTCGGGCGGTCTTCAGCATCTCTTCGGAAATGTCGAGACCGTAGAGGTCGGCCTTCGGATAGGCGCGCGCCGCGGCAATCAAATTCCGCCCGGTGCCGCAGCCCATTTCAAGGACGTTGCCGCCCTCCTCGAGACCCAGCTCGGCGATCAGCCGGTCGCGGCCCAGCAGGTAGGGCTTGCGCGTGAGATCATAAATGTGTCGCGTGTACCGATACATGCGATCCATTGCGGTCGCATGCGATTCTACGGCGAGCCCGGACATGTGGGACTCAGGCATGGGGCCTAAGCGGCGTCATCCAACTGATAGAGATGGAAACCGCCGTAGATCGAGGAACGGTCCTTCGCCACGTAGGCACGGCAAGCTTCGGGATCGTAGGTCCAGCGCCGGCGAATTTCGGCGGGAAGTGCCGCTTCGAGCGGGCTCTCATCGCCCGCGGTGCGGAAGATGACCCGGGCGCCGGGCTTGGCCGTGCGCGTTATTTCTGCCCAGAGCTCGGCCATCTGGGCAGGCGACATCCAGTCCTGCGCATCGAGCAGCACATAGCCGTCAAACGCGTCGCCGGGCTCCCGCCCGAGCCGGGTCGTGAATGATGCATGCTCGATCTCGACCCGGTCGACATTCGCCTTCACGGTCTCGTAGTGATGGCGCGACAGATAGCGCGGCACCGCGACGCGATCGGCCTTGTCGTAGCCCCGGCCGAAGGCCTGCCAGGCGAAATAGTTGTCTTCCATCGGAAAGTCGCAGGCCAGCCGTTGCAGCCGATCCTTCAACAGGCCGGCGACATTGCCCTGCGCCTGGGCGCTCAGGTAGGCGAATTGCGCCGGCGGAATGCCGAGACCGTAAAGCGAGACCGGCAGCCGGCACATCCAGCGCACCAGCTTCGTGTCGAACATGGGGGCGAGCGTCTCGTTGAAGAGGCGGCGTTGCTCGTCGAGGCTCGTCGCCGTCAGCATCTTCCGCGGGTTCTTGCCGTATGCGCGGGCCAGGAAATGGACCGTGCCGATGAAGCGGCCAAGCAGGCCATAACGATAGACGTTGCGGGCGAAGAGATTGATGCGGCGGCCGGTACCGAAGCGCCTGTGCTCCCAATAGGCCCGCGTCACCGGATCGAGCCGGTCGCGGATGTAGCGATCGTAGAAGAAGGTATTGGCCTTCTCGTCGGCATGGCCGAAGAAGCGGAAGAAGGATTCGTAATCCGGCAGGTGTTTGATCGCCGCGATCTTCAGCTTCACCAACGCCACATGCGCCGGATTCAGATCGACGGCACTGATGCCCGCGGGCGAGGCCGTCAGATAGCTCATGACGTTGCAGCCGCCGGAGGCAATCGTCAGGATGCGCTTGCCCGGACCGAGATCCAGCGCCGCCATGTCGACCTCCGGATCCTCCCAGATCTGCGGATAGACGAGGCCGGAAAAGGCCAGGGTGAACAGGCGCTCGAGCATGCCTTGCTTCGACGTGAGCGCATTGGCATGCACCGCGTCTTTGAGAAGCTGGTTGGCCATGTGTCGCAGCTCCGCCGTCATCAAAGCTTCATCACGTCAGTCCGACTCGACTGCCTCCAGGTTATCCCTAGCAGTTGTATGTTGCGCCATGATGAATGCGACAGCTTGACGCCTCGTGACAGAGTCACGGGGGCATGGAGGACGGACCAGGGCTGCTCCGTCGGTTCTGTTGACCGACGGTGTCAAGCCCTGCTTTGCGCCATCGGCAATCCTCCTTCCCGCCGACTCGCTGCCCAGCGCACGATGAAGATTGGCGGCAATCGCTCGGAGCAGCGAGGGCACTTTGACGTACGCAGTTATCCTTAAGGCGCACTTAAGGCGGAATTCACCTTTGCCCGGCAGAATGCGGGCCGATTTTCACAGGTCTCGGATCTCCCCCATGTTCAAGTTCAAGCATGCAGGCCATGCGCTTGCAGAGACGTCCGCACCGGATTCCGAACTCGAGGCGATGAAGTTGCTGCAAAGAGAGGTGACGCGGTGCGTCAACGATCTGGCCGCCGGCAAGTTCGAGACCCAGATCGAGCATGAGAAGGCGCTGGCGGGCAACGCCGCGCTGCTGAACAGCGAGCTCTGCGTCGCGGTGCGCAATCTGGCCGAGGTCATGCGCAAGCGGGCCTCCGCCGACCTCGACCACTCCGTCGCCATCAGCATGAACTGCAACGAGGCGGCGGTCCGCAGCGCGCGGCTGATCGCCGCGGCGCGCCGGACCTCGGAGCGGGCGCAGACCCTGGCCGCCGCCACCGCCGAGATGGTGGTCTCGGTCGGCACCATCAGCGAGAGCTGCACCGCCGCTGCCGGAGAGGCCTCCGCCACCCACGCCATCGTCGACGACAGCGTCGCCAAGGCGCGGCAGGCGACCCAGACGATGAACGGCATCGCCGGCGCGGTGGAGAACGCCTCGGCCAAGGTGGCGGACTTGAGCGCCGCCTCCGAGGAGATCGGCTCCATCATCGGCACCATCGAGGCGATCGCCAGCCAGACCAACCTGCTGGCGCTCAACGCCACCATCGAGGCGGCGCGGGCCGGGGAATACGGCAAGGGCTTCGCCGTGGTTGCGACCGAGGTGAAGAACCTCTCGCAGCAGACCAGCAAGGCGACCGAGGACATCAAGTCCCGCATCGACCACCTGCGCGCCGAGATGCAGCGCATCATCGCCGCCATGTCGGAGGGCGCCAACGCGGTCAAGAACGGGCGGGTGGAGATCGACGCGCTGGCGGCCAGGATCGACGAGGCCGGCGGCCGTACCGTCAACGTCAGCCGCCGCATGGAGGAGATCTCCGGCATCCTCGCCGACCAGACCGCGGCGATCGACCAGATCGCCGGCGGGGTCAACGAGATCGCAGCGACCGCTACGGGCAATGTCGAGGACGTGAGCCAATTGAGCGATGCGATAGACGCCAACCAGTCGCATCTGACCGAGACGCTGACCCGGCTGGCCGAGTGTGAATTCCGGCACAAGACGGTACGGCTCGCCAAGTCGGACCACGTGATCTGGAAGAAGAAGCTGGTCGACATGTCGGTCGGCCGCGCCAAGCTGAAGGCGGACGAACTCGCCGACCATCATTCCTGCCGGCTCGGCAAGTGGTACTACAGCGACGTCTCGAAGCCGTCACGCGCCGCCGCCGCCTATGGCGCGCTGGAGGCGCCGCATGCCGCGGTCCACGCCCACGGCAAGGAAGCGGCACGCCTGTTCGCCGCCGGGCAGCTCGACAAGGCGCTGGAGGAGATCGCCGAGGTCGAGAAAGCCTCGGTCAAGGTGCTGGCGCTGCTCGGCGAGCTCTCGAAGGACTGAGCCGCGGTTATCTGCTGAGCGCCACTCCTGGGCACATTTGAGGCTTCGCCCAGACGCCTCAATGCTCGACCCGGTAGAGGCGCCAGCGCTCCGGTACGCCCTTCAACTGGTGAATGCCGCGGTCCTTGAAACGGGTTCCGGACTGCGGCAGCAGATCCTTGACCGCGCTCGAGACCAGGACTTCGCCGGCCCGCGCCTTGGCGGCGACGCGCGCGCCGATGTGAAAGGCGAGACCGAACACCTCCGCCCCGCTCACCTTGTATTCGCCCGCATGGAGCCCGACCCGGATCTCCAGCCCCAGCGTGCGCACCGCCTCGCGGATGGCGGTTGCGCAACGGACGCCGGCCGCCGGCGTGCGGAACGTCGCCAGGAGTCCGTCCCCCGTCGTCACGACCTCTTTTCCGCGCAAGGTCCGCAGTTCCTTGCGGACGGCGGCATAATAGTGGTTCATCACCTGCGTCCAGCGTGAATCGCCGAGCCGCGCCGCCTTCTCGGTGGACTTGACGATATCGACAAAGAGGATCGTGGCGAGCGCCTGTTTGAGATCGGCGTCACGAACGGCGGTTCGTCGCCGGGTCGCAATGTTTCCGCTCAGCGGCTCATAGCGATGGCTGCGGCGCCGTGTGATGGCGGCCTGTGCATAATCCTTGGCGCGCTGCGCCGTGCCACAGCGGATGGTCTTATCCCGCGGCGGCTGCGTCCAGTAGACCTTCCGCCCCTCTCCGACGCCATGGACCTCCACGGCGCCCCATTTCAGGAGAATCGTCGCGCCGACGCGTCGAATGCACCAGGCCTTCGACGTGTATCCGGAGACGTTCTTCTGATGGACTCCGACGCGCAGGAACTTGGGCATGAAGGTGCCGCCGATCGAAGGACCAATTGGGCAAAACCTAGTCCAACCGTTCCTGCATTGGCAACTCTCCGCGCCTCAGGCGTCAAGCCACGGCGGCAGGGCGGTCTCGACGAAGCCGGCGCAGGCGGCCTCGACGCAGCGCGCAAGACTGCCGAAATGAAACCCGCGGTCCACCGCCGCCGGGCCGTAATGGGCGTATTTCCCGGAGTTGGTCAGGATGTTGCGCATCTTGCCGGTCACGATGGGCTTCCCGATGAAGCACCAGCAGGTATCGTTCATGAAGCTGCCGCCGAACTCGGCGATGCGCTCAACGTAGCCGGCGGCCTTCGCCTTCTCGTAGACATCGCGCCCGCAGGTCACGATCATCGCGACCTCTGCCGACTTCTTTCTTCCCGAGCAGAGGCCGGCCAGCTGCTCGCATTCGGCCAGCGAGAAGTGGGGATTTCCCAGCGAGACCAGGTCGACATCGGGCGTCACCGCGGTGTTGAGCTCGCGCCAAGTTGCTTTGAGGTCGTGCAGGGTGACGGCGACACGGCGCAAGTCGCCGGTCGCACCCGTCGCGCTCTCAAGCGTCATGGCTTCCGGCGTGACGCCGAGGATATGAAACATGGGTGCCGCCGAGGTGGTCGCGAAAGCGGCGCCGAACGCCTTCAAGTCGTCGCGCGTCACCGGCGATCCCTCCAGCCCGCAGACGACCGGGATCTCGTTGGTCGCGATCTTGCCGAGGTGATAGCCGAGCAGAGGGAAGAAGGAGTCGTCCAGCCTTTGCGGTCGCGGCACATCGATGCGCAATGTCGCGCGGCGGTGCGAGGGGACATGACAATCCGCGTTCGGCGCGCGCCCCGCGATGGCAACCAGGATGTCGAGGTAGTCCGGGTACTTCATGGTGCGGGCGCCGAGCACGGAGTTTGCGAACACGACCGCATTCGATTCCGCCCAGGCGATCTGCTGTCCGAAGACCGGGGCTCCGGCGAGGAGGTAGGGCGCGCAGGTATAGGTGGGCTGGACGCCCATTTCCACATAGGCGTCCGCGACCGCGTCGGAGGGCGCGCCGAGATCCTCGTCGACGCCCAGGGCCTTCCACCGGCGGCGGTCGACGCAGACCGCGTTCATTGTCGTCGGCACTGCGACCCGACCGCCGAGCGCGCAGAGCTTGCGGACGAATTGCAGGCTCGCCGGCCCGTGGTAGAAGCAGCCGTCGATATGCGCCATGTCGACATCGATCAGACGATCCGCACCCTCGAGCTGGGCGGCGCGGATGATGATGCGCGTTGCAATCTGCTTCGCCGCGCCGAACTCGCCGTCGAGAGCGCGTCGATCGCCCTCGCTCAGCTTGAAGCCGCTCAAATCGAGCTCGGGGAGCCGCGCTTCGGTCGCGGTCTCGGGCGGCGCCACATCGGACGGCGTCACGGCGCCGTCGCCAACCGTCGCGTATTGCGCATGGGCGAGCGCTGCGAAATCTTCGGCCGGAAGGCAGGCGACGGGTATGCCCTTCGCGAAGAGTTCGCTGGCGATGACGACGCCCAGGGTCAGAATGGTTTCCTTGTGCTGAAACACCAGTGCCCTGGGCGCATGGCCGTTCAGCAGGAGCTGGAACATCACCAGGCTGCCGGAGCAGGATCCCCGTCCGCTGGGGATCGCGAGGATCTTTCCGGCGACGCATTCACCGCGGAGCGGATGGTGGACGTCGATGACCGTCCCGGTTGCGGGATCGACGCCCCCCATGAAGCTCAGGCCGACATTGGCGAAGAGCACCGGACCCGCGGCCGCACCCGGTATCAGACACTCGCCCCGAAACGTTTTCGTCATTCAGCAGACTTCCGGCCGCGCCGATCGCGAATGGCCCCTTCCTATGACAGTCCGGGGCCGAACGCAAACGTGCGGCCCAAGGCGGCGCGCACATCGCCCGCACCACGACGCCGTCGCGACGGCATTCACGCGGCGCGGTGGACGTAGTGCGCTTCAGGTACGGGATAGCCCGCTCCTGCGAAGGTGCTGCGGATCGCCTCGTTGGTGTCGAAGTAGACCTGCCAGTAGTGGGCGTTGTTGCAATAGGGACGGACCGCGAGCACCGGCCCGCGCTCGTTGAAGGTCAGAATCTTCAGGTCCGGCGCCGGATCCGGGATCACGTTCGGAATCCGGCCTATCATGGGCTTCAGCCTGCCGATCGCCTCCATAGGATCGACGGTGTGCCCCAGCTGGGCCAACAGCTCCACGCGGCGGTATGGGTTGGCCGAGTAGTTCTTGACGTTGTCGGCGAAGATCTTGGCGTTGCCGACGATGGTGACGACGTTGTCCGGCGTGTGGATGGTCGTAGTGAAGAGTCCGATCTCCTGCACGGTTCCCTCGACGCCGCCGGCGAGAATGTAATCCCCCACCTTGAACGGCCTGAACATCAGCAGGAAGGCGCCTGCCGCGAAGTTCGAGAGCAGCCCCGCCCAGGCGGCGCCGATCGCGAGGCCCGCGCCCGCGAGCAGCGCCGCGAAGCTGGTCGTCTCCAGGCCGAAATAGCCGAGGATCGCCACCACCAGCACGACGTTGAGCAGGATCTTCAGGAACGAGATGAGATAGCGGATCAGAGTCGGCTCGACTTGCTCGCGTATCAGCCCGACCGACAGGAGACGCATGGCGAGGCCGATCAGCCATCGTCCGACCAGCCAAACGACGACGGCACCCACGATCTTCAGGCCGACGGTCAGGACGATGTCCGTCCAGTACGAGATGTTCACGTTCGGCATGATGAGGATCCTCCCTCCACGGCCGGGCCGCGCCCGGCAACCCCAATAGTCAAGCAGCACGCGGCGGGTGCCCGCAACCGGCCGTTGGTCGCCTGCGGACTGCGCCCCATTGGGCCGACGGACGACCGTCATTCCGGCATGGCCCGCCCGCGGCCGCGGCTCTCGCCTTATCCCGCTTTCGCGGCTAAAAGGCCGGGATGAAATCCAAAGCCCACGGCTATCTCTTCGCCCTCGCCGCGACGACGATCTTCTCCTTCCAGGACGCGGTCTCCAAGCATCTCGGCGACCATTATCCGCCGATCTTCATCACCATGATCCGGTATTGGGCGTTCGGCGCCTTCTGCATATTGCTGGCATCGCGAAAGCCGGGCGGCCTCCGGGCGGCGGCCAGCACGACGCGGCCCGTGCTCCAGATCGTGCGCGGCGTCCTGCTGGCCACGGAGGTCATGCTCGTCATCACCGCCTTTGCCAATGCCGGCCTGGCGCATTCGACCGCCGTGCTCTCGGCGACGCCGCTGGTCGTGACCGTGCTCTCGATCCCGCTGCTCGGCGAGCATGTCGGATGGCGGCGCTGGTCGGCGGTCGTCGCCGGCCTCATCGGCGTGCTGCTGATCCTGAAGCCCGATGCCAGCGGTTTCCTCGATCCCTGGCTGCTCCTGCCGGTCGTCTGCAGCGTCATGTATGCGGTCTATCTGATCGCGACCCGGCTGGTCAGCCGGACCGATTCTCCCGCGACCAGCTTCTTTTATACCGGCGTCGCGGGCGCGGTGACGGCGACCCTGGCGGGGCCGTTCTTCTGGACCAATTTCCAGGGCTGGGACAAGGCCTGGATGGGCCTCCTCTGCATCACCGGAATGTCCGGCCATTACCTGGTGATCCGAGCCTATGAGCTGATTGATGCATCCGCCGCCCAGCCCATCACCTATCTCGCCCTGGTCTACGCCTCGTTGTTCGGCGTCCTCATCTACGGCGAGACCCTCACCTGGAACATCGTGGCCGGCTCCGTCATCGTGGTCGGGGCAGGCATCTTCACGGTCTGGCGGGAATACGTGCTCCGCCATCAAGTCCGGGCTTAGGCCATCGGCGGCCAGGCAATCCTTAACGCCGGGCGCATGGCCGATACCCAGGCAGTCGCCTGTTCTCTAGTACGTTGATATCAAGAGGGAAACTTCCGGATTTCGTCCGCCGAGACGAAGCTATTTTGGCGGACGATCGTCCTGGATTCACTTTCCTTAAAGGGTCTGTTAACTTCTCGCCTCTATGTTAAGGCATGCGCGACCGGTCTCTCGGAGGACCGGTCAGGATCGCGCGTCAGGGAGAGATCGATGGACGTCGGTGCCGTCAGCAACACCACCTCTACCGCCCTTCAGGGCCTGAAGAAGTCCCAGGACCAGTTGCAGCAGGCCGCGAACAATATCGCCGGCGGCTCGCAGGATCCGGAGGACATCGTGTCGTTGAGCGAGGCCTCGACCGGCTTCAAGGCCAATGCCGCCGTGGTCAAGGTCGATAGCGAAATGCAGCAGTCGCTGCTCGACATCAAGGCCTGATCCCGGATGGACGTCGCCGCCGCCGGCCAAGCCGCAGCCCAGATCTCCGCCGCCCAGCGCACCCAGCAGGTTTCGATCGCGGCTTTGCGCTCCAACCAGCTCCAGGCCCAGTCGCTGGTCTCGGTGCTTGCCAATTCCGCGGCGCCCGGCAGCGCCCCCACCAACACCGTCCAGCCGCCCGCAGCGCCCGCCCAGGGCGGGAATGGCGGCGACAGCGGCGGCGGAGCCGCCAGCAGCAGCAATGCCGGCCAGGCGCGCGGCTCGCTGCTCAACATCCTGGTCTGATCGTCCTTTCGATCCTCGTCAGCCAGTCGCCCTTCCGTCCCCGCGATCTTTCTGTAGGCTGCGGCGTTTTCCGTTAGGATCGCCCTCGGATCGATGCCCGCAATTGGCGGCTCCCATTGTGACCCCGGTTGGCAAGGGAATCGCATACGATCTGTCCCTTTCACGGTAACAAGAGCCGATTGGAGCCCCCGTGCCTGCCCAACCCGCCATCGAAGACGCGCTGAAATCCGCCGAATCCGGCGACTATGAGAGCGCCAAGAAGATCTGCGCCGGCATCCTGGAGCGGAAGCCCGAGGACCCGGAAGCC
>DATKNM010000366.1:0-2139 GCA_035541335.1 Binatia bacterium | reverse complement strand
TGATCTGCTGGACGCCGGACATCGCGGGTCGCGGCGAGGGATCAGGCGGCCTGGCGGTCGCGCTTCAACCAGTTGAGGAGCTGCTCGCTGCCCATCAGGTAGACGCCGATCTGAGCGAGCTCGTCGAGGCCGGCGTCGGTGCCGCCGGAGATCGCGTCGGTCGCGAGGACGATGCGGAAATCGCGATTGGAGGCGGCGTAGACCGTGGAACGGGGGGAGGTCGGGAAGTCGGTGCCGCAGATGACGATGGTGGTGATGCCGAGGGACTTCAGGTGATCTTCAAGCGGGGTCTGGAAGAAGGCGGAAAGCCGCGGCTTGTAGCAGAGCCATTCGCGATGGCCGATCTCCTGCAGCTTGCCGTCGAGCAGGAGTTCCGGCTCGAGGCGCTGGCCGAGGCTCGGCTTCAGATCGTCGATCAGCTCGGCACCGGAAGTGCCCGGCATGACGATGCGCTGACCGGCCTCGATCGCGGCCCGATGGCAGAGATCGACGTTGGAGCCGTTGCAGCGATAAAGCCGGACCGCGTGCACGATCGGCGCACCGGCGTCGCGGAAGGCATCGACCAGGCGCCGCATCGCGGGAACGGTTCCGGGCGCGCCACTGACGAAGGCTGGGGAATTGGGCACCACGAAATCGCGCTGGGCGTCGATGGTGATCAGTGCAACCCGTTCGCGCTCCGGCGCCAGATACTCTTGCATTCTGCCCCGAACCTCTTCGAAGGGACCCATACTATCGGGGTCCGGCCACAATTCGGCGCAACCCTAGCCTTGCGACCAATAGGCGACAAGCCCACCGGGTGCATGGCTCAAGCGCCAGTCATGCAAGGCTTTTTTTCTTGCACCCGTGAAACAGGGACGGGTTCGTTCAATCCTTGTTCTCGGATCCTTCTTTGCGTTTTGCACGCAACCTATCCCAGTATTCGAGCCGCTTGATGATCTCGCGCTCGAACCCGCGCTCCTGCGGCTGATAGAAGCGGCGGCGCGCCATGTCTTCGGGGAAGTAATCCTGACCCGAGAAGCCTTCCGCCGTGTCGTGGTCGTATTCATAGCCCTTGGAATACCCGAGCTGTTTCATCAGCTTTGTCGGGGCATTCAGGATGTGCTTCGGCGGCATCAGCGAGCCGGTCTCGCGCGCCGCCGCATTGGCGCTGCCGAAGGCGCGATAGGCGGCATTGGATTTGGGCGCGGTGCCGAGATAGACGACGCATTGCGCGATGGCGAGCTCGCCCTCGGGCGAGCCCAGGCGTTCGTACGCATCCCAGGCCGCCAGCGCCTGTGTGAGCGCGTTGGGATCGGCCATGCCGATATCCTCGACCGCGAAGCGCACCAGGCGGCGGGCGATGTAGAGCGGGTCCTCGCCGCCCGCCAGCATGCGCGCCAGCCAGTAGAGACCGGCATCGGTGTCCGATCCGCGCAGCGACTTGTGGAGCGCGCTGATGAGATTGTAGTGGCCTTCCTGCGCCTTGTCGTAGAGCGGCGCCCGCTTCTGCACCGCCTTGGCGAGGCCGGCGACGTCGAGGGTCTGCTCCGGCGGCAGGCGGAACAGCTCCTCCGCCATGTTGAGGAGATAGCGGCCGTCGCCATCCGCCATGGCCCGCAGCGCCGCCCGGCTCTCGGCATCGAGCGGCAGGCGCTGATGCATGGTCGCCTCGGCCCGCCCCATCAGCTGCTCCATCGCCGCATCGTCCAGGCGGTTGAGGACGAAGACCTGGCAGCGCGACAGAAGCGCGCCGTTCAACTCGAAGGACGGGTTCTCGGTCGTCGCGCCGACCAGCACCACGGTGCCGTCCTCGACATAGGGCAGGAAGCCGTCCTGCTGCGCCCGGTTGAAGCGATGGATCTCATCGACGAACAGCAGGGTGCCGTCGCCCATGCGGCGGCGTTCCTTCGCCGCCTCGAACACCTTCCGGAGATCGGCGACGCCCGAGAACACGGCCGAGAGCGGCTCGAAGGTGAGGTTGACGTGCTCGGCCAGGAGCCGCGCCATGGTGGTCTTGCCGCAGCCGGGCGGCCCCCAGAGGATCATGGAGGCGATCCGGCCGGTGGCCAACATGCGGCCGATCGGTCCTGCCGGGCCGATCAGGTGATCCTGGCCGACGATCTCCTCGAGCCGGCGCGGCCGCAGCCGGTCGGCCAGCGG
>DATKNM010000365.1:0-17081 GCA_035541335.1 Binatia bacterium | reverse complement strand
GGAGGTTCACATGCCGCTCGACCACATGACGCTCCGCACACGCAAGCCCGCGGAGACGGTGCGGTTCTATACCGACGTGCTCGGCGTCAAGGAGGGCTGGCGCCCGCCGTTCCAGTTCCCTGGCCACTGGCTCTATGAGGGAGAGACGCCGATCATCCATATCATCACCATCACTGAGGACGAAACCGCCGTGCGCGGTTATGTCGGCGAGCGGAAGGAAGACGGGCCAGGTTCAGGCGCCGTCGATCATATTGCCTTCCGTTGCCAGGGCCTGGCGGCATACCAGGACCGGCTGGTCTCGCTCGGCTACACCTTCCACGAGCGGGTCGTGCCGCGGCTCGACCAGCACCAGCTGTTCGTCAAGGATCCGAACGGCGTCACGCTGGAGCTGACCTTCCCGGCGGCGGAGAGCAAGGGGATCCGCGGTGCGGAGATGCCTCAATCCAAGTTCAAGGAACCGGCCAAAGCCGGCGAATAACGCGGGAATGACGGCTAGGCCGTCTGCCTTTCGGCAGTTTACTTAACAAGAGTTCGCCGCGCACTAAACTGCGCCATGCATAGCGTTGCACGCTAGAAGCCGCATGCTGCAAGTGCGAGAGTGCGAACCGTTAATAAACCGGCGCTTGCGATGTTTAGCGAATAGGTATTTACTAAACATCACTCGGCAACGATTCCCACCGGGGAGAGTGCGTGGTGGGGGCGATGCCCAAGCCGAAGTGGCCGTCGAAAGCCGGCCGAAACGACCGCCGGGAATCCGGCGGAATAAGTGCAACGGCAACCTGTTGGGAGGACTCTGATGAAAAGGCTACTGGCAATCGCCGGGGCCGGGATGGTCGCAGCTGCGATCTCCCTGGCGCCCGTGCAAAAGGCGCACGCCGAAGGAACCTTGTCGCTCTGCTGGGCGGCCTGGGACCCGGCCAACGCTCTGGTCGAGCTCTCGAAGGATTTCGAGAAGGCCAACAACATCAAGATGAGCTTCAACTTCGTGCCCTGGCCGAACTTCACGGACCGGATGCAGAACGAGCTCAATTCCAAGGGCAAGCTCTGCGACCTGATCATCGGCGACAGCCAGTGGATCGGCGGCGCCGCGGAAAATGGGCAGTACGTCAAGCTGAACGACTTCTTCCAGAAGGAAGGCATCAGCATGGACGACTTCATGCCGGCGACCGTGGTCGGCTATTCGGAATGGCCGAAGAACACGCCGAACTACTGGGCGCTACCCGCCATGGGCGACGCCCTCGGCTGGGTCTATCGCAAGGACTGGTTTGCGAAGCCCGATCTTCAGGCTGCCTTCAAGGCGAAGTACGGCCGTGATCTCGCCGTGCCCACCAGCTGGGAAGAGTTGAAGGACATCGCCGAGTTCTTCCAGGGCCGGGAAGTGGACGGCAAGAAGCGCTACGGTGTCTCGATCTTCACCGAGCGCGGCTCAGAGGGCATCACCATGGGCGCCGCTGCGGCGCTCTATGACTACGGCTTCGACTACCAGGATCCGGGCAAGCCCTATGCCATGGACGGCTTCGTCAACAGCCCGGGCGCGGTGAAGGGCCTGGAGATGTACAAGTCCATCTTCAAGTGCTGCACGCCTCCGGGCTACACCGACGCCTACATGCAGGAAGGCCTCGATGCCTTCAAGTCGGGCCAGGTCGCAATGATGATGAACTGGTTCGCCTTCTGGCCGGGCATGTACAAGGATCCGGACGTCGGTGGCGACAAGATCGGCTTCTTCAGCAATCCGCCGGAGAATGGCAAGCAGTTCACCATGCTTGGCGGGCAGGGCATCTCAGTGGTCGCCTATTCGGATCACAAGGACGACGCCCTGAAGTACATCAAGTGGTTCGCGAGCGCCGACGTGCAGAAGAAGTGGTGGGCGCTGGGCGGCTACTCCTGCGCCAAGTCGGTGCTGAACGATCCGAGCTTCCAGTCGAGCCAGCCGTTCGCCGGCGAGTTCCTGAAGTCCATGGGTTTCGTGAAGGACTTCTGGGCCGAGCCGACCTACGTGCAGTTGCTGCAGGCTGAGCAGAAGCGGCTGCACGACTTCGTGGTGGCCGACCAGGGCACCGCGAAGGATGCGCTGGACGGGCTGGTCAAGGATTGGACCGGCGTATTCCAGGATGCGGGCAAACTCTAACGGCGCAGCCGCGCCGTATCGATTGCCTGTCTGATTGTCTGAGTGCGTGACCTCCTCCCCAACCCTCCCCCGCAACGGGGAGGGGCCTGGGAGAGTTTGTCCCGGCGCCGGTGAACGCGGCGCTTCCGGCCGGGGAGGGGGCTTCTGCAAACGGTTACGAAGCCCTAGCGGCGGGTGCTAGACTCCGGATCGGATTTCATGAGCGAGCAGTCTGAAACCATGAGCATGGCAGAGAAGGTTGCGGCGGCGACGCCCAGGCCGGTGGCGGCCCGGATCCGGGGTCTGTCCGACCGCGCCATCACCTGGCTGTTCGTGGCGCCGACCATAGTCCTGCTGCTGGCGATCAACATCTTCCCGCTGATCTGGACGATCTATCTCTCCTTCACGAACTACTTCGCGAACCGGCCCAACGCCAAGGTGCTGAATGTCGGGATCCGGAACTATCAGCGCATCCTGAACGATCCGGATATCTGGTCGGCGATGCAGGTGACCGCGCACTTTGTGATCTGGACGATCGTGATCGAGACCGCGCTCGGCTTCGCTTTGGCCTATCTCATCGACAAGAAGTTCCGCGGTCACGGCTTCTGGACCACGATCATCCTCTTGCCAATGATGCTTTCGCCCGCGGTGGTGGGCAACTTCTGGAAATTCCTCTACCAGCCGCAGATCGGGCTCTTCAACCACGCGCTCTCGCTCTTCACCGGCGCCGATCCCTCGTCGTTCCAGATGATCGGCGACATCGGTTTGGCACCCTGGTCGATCGTGATCGTCGATGTCTGGATGTGGACGCCCTATGTGATGCTGATCTGCCTCGCCGGGCTGCGGTCGATTCCCGATTACATCTATGAGGCGGCCGAGGTCGATCGCGCCTCCACCTGGCGGCAGTTCTGGTCGATCACACTGCCGATGTCGATGCCGTTCATCATGCTGGCGGTGCTGTTCCGCGGCATTGAGAACTTCAAGATGTTCGACATGGTGAATCTGCTGACCTCGGGCGGGCCCGGCTCCACCACCGAGGTCGCCTCGATCACCCTGAAGCGGCAGGCGTTCGAGAGCTGGCGCACGGGCTATTCCTCGGCGCTGGCGATCATCCTGTTCGTGACGGTGTTCGGCCTCGCCAATATCTATGTGAAGGCCTTGAACCGGGTGAAGCAGCGATGACCAGTCTTGCGCCCAGGGGAATCGCGACCGCCCATTCCGTCGTCGAGCCGAGCGCCCTCACCAAACGGATCGCGGGCACGCTGATTGTGCTCTACACGGTCATCACCATTGTGCCGTTGATCTGGATCGTGATGACCAGCTTCAAGACGCCGCCGGATTCGATCGCCTATCCGCCGAAGATCGTGTTCTCGCCGTCGATCGAGGGCTATTGCAATCTCTTCAACACCCGCTCGCGGCAGACGGCGGAATATATCGCGACTCTGCCACCACCATCCGGCCGGTGCGAACAGATCGCGCGGGACGAGAGCATGGTGGTGACCGAGCCCTCGAAGTTCCTGCCGCGATTCATCAACTCGCTGATCATTGCCTTTGGTTCCACCTTCTGCGCGGTCGCACTGGGGACGCTTGCGGCCTATGCCTTCTCGCGCTTCAAGGTGCCGCTGAAGGACGACCTTCTGTTCTTCATCCTCTCGACCCGCATGATGCCGCCGATCGCCGTCGCGATCCCGATCTACCTCATGTACCGGGAGCTCGGGCTCTCGGATACCAAGCTCGGCATGATCCTGCTCTACACCGCGGTTAACGTCTCGCTGGCGGTCTGGCTGCTGAAGGGCTTCATCGACGAGATCCCGCGGGAATACGAGGAGGCCGCCATGATCGACGGCTATACCCGGCTGCAGGCCTTCTACAAGATCGTCCTGCCGCAGGCCTCGACCGGGATCGCCGCCACTGCGATCTTCTGCATGATCTTCGCCTGGAACGAATATGCCTTCGCCGTGCTGCTGACGTCCGGCGACGCCCAGACCGCGCCGCCCTTCATCCCGATCATCATCGGCGAAGGCGGTCAGGACTGGCCGGCCGTTGCCGCCGGGACGACCCTGTTCCTGATCCCGATCGTGGTCTTCACCGTGCTGCTGCGGAAGCACTTGCTGCGCGGCATCACTTTCGGTGCGGTGCGGAAATGAAGCGCTGGTTCCGTCGAGGTCCCTGGGAGATGGGTGCCATCGCACTGATCGCACTGGGCGTCGTCATGCTGATGCAGCCGATCTCACTGACGCTCTATTCCTATTCCTTCGTCACCTTGCTGGCGGGGACGGCCGTCTTCACCGTCGCCACCAAGTTCCCGGAGTAGGGCGATGGCGCAGATCGAAGTGAAGGATCTCCAGAAGGCATTCGGCGACTTCGTTGCCGTGAAGGGCTCGACCTTCACGGTCGAGGACGGCGAGTTTTTCGTCATGTTGGGGCCTTCGGGCTGCGGCAAGACCACGACGCTCCGCATGATCGCCGGGCTCGAGCTGCCGACTTCCGGCGAGATCCTGCTGGGCGGCGAGGACGTGACCTTCAAGCGCGCGGCGCAACGCGACATTGCCTTCGTGTTCCAGCTGTTCGCGCTCTATCCCCATATGAACGTCCAGGCGAATATCGGCTTCCCGTTGAAGTGCCAGGGCATGCCGAAAGCGGAGATCCGCCAGCGGGTGGAGGAGGCGGCGCGGATCTTGCGTATCACCGATCTCCTCAACCGGCCCGTCTCTGGCCTTTCGGGTGGCGACCGGCAGCGCGTCGCGCTCGGGCGGGCGATCGTCCGGAAGCCGATGGCCTTCATGATGGACGAGCCGCTGGGCGCGCTCGATGCTGAGTTTCGCGAGCTGATGTGTGACGAGCTCAGGGCGCTGCACGACCGGCTGCATGCGACCACGATCTACGTGACCCATGACCAGCTAGAGGCCATGGCGATGGCGGACAAGATCGCCGTCATGAACCACGGTGTGATCGAGCAGCTGGGTACGCCACAGGAAATCTACGACCGACCGGCCAGCATGTTCGTCGCCGACTTCATCGGCTCGCCGCCGATGAATTTCCTTGCCTTCAACCAGGCTCTGCACCGGGGAGACCGCACGACGCGGTTCGGTGGCCTCGCCGTGGAAGTGCCGGAGATTCATGAAGATCTCAGCGAGCGCGCGCTGAGCCTGGGTGTTCGACCGGAGGCGATCCGGCTGGTGGCGGAAGGTGGCCTGCGTGGCCAGGTATTCGGCTCGGAGTATCTTGGGACGACGCAGATCGTCACGGTCAACACCGAGCACGGCCGGGTGAAGGCGCGGGTCGGCTCTGAGCAGCGAGTGCCGGACGGCGGGAATGTGGGCTTGGTGTTCCGCCCGGATCGGCTTTCGATCTTCGACCAGGAGAGTGGACGGGCGGTGCGGACCGCCTTGCAGGACGGGGGCGCCCGTGTCTGAGGTCGCCCTGCAGAATGCCGTGAAGCGCTTCGGCAACGTGACGGCGGTGGACGACATCTCGTTGACCGTGGCGGACGGAGAGTTCGTCGTTCTCTTGGGCCCTACCGGCGCCGGGAAGACCACGACGCTGCGCCTGATCGCCGGGTTGGAGACGCTGGATGCCGGGGCCGTCAGGATCGGCGGACGTGACGTATCCAAGGACGCGCCGGCGCTGCGTGACGTCGCGTTCGTGTTCCAGCAGTACTCGCTCTACCCGCATCTCTCGGTCTACGACAACATGGCCTTTCCGCTGCGCTCGCCGACCCGGCGGGTACCGGAGGACGAGATCAAGCGCACGATCCAGGAGATCGCGCGCATGCTGCACATCGACCACAAGCTCCAGAACAAGGCGACGCGGCTTTCCGGCGGAGAGATGCAACGGGTCGCCATCGGCCGGGCGCTGGTGCGCCGACCGTCGATCTACCTGATGGACGAGCCCCTTTCCTCGCTGGATGCAAAGCTGCGGCAGGAACTGCGCCTGGAGCTGAAACGGATCCAGCGCGATCTCGGGGCGACCGTGCTCTACGTCACCCATGACCAGGTCGAGGCCATGACCATGGCGACGAGGATCGGCGTTCTGAAAGAGGGGCGCCTGGTCCAGCTCGGCACGCCGCGCGAGATCTACGAGGATCCGGCCGAGACCTATGTGGCGACCCGGCTCGGCCAACCGCGCATCAACCTGATGCCGCGAGGCCTCTTTCCCGATGTACCGGCACCGACATCAGCGGAGACCATCGGCGTGCGCACCGAGCACCTGAAGATCGATCGCCACCACCAGGGGACGGCCAGGGTCGCGCGGATCGAGCATCTCGGCGACCAGCGTTACTTGCATCTCACGCTGCAGGGCCAGCCGATCGTCACCCTGGCCGGTCACGACACCGATCTCGACGTCGGCGACAATGTAGCATTGCAGCTGGAGCAGCCTCTTTTCTTCGATGCCGGGGGCCAGCGGGTGCGGGCCAGTTGAGCGGATCATGAGCATGGATTTGAAGCCGGAACAGGTGAAACGACTGATCGAGACCACGGCGAAGGCGGTCATTGCCGAGACCGATCGGCTGACCGCGCTCGACCAGGCGATCGGCGACGGCGATCATGGCCTGAACATGAAACGCGGTTTCGAAGCGGTACTGGCCGACCTCGACGGTCTCGCGCGGAAGCCGCTGCCGGATGCGGTGAAGAGCGTCGGAACGCATCTGGTGATGAAGGTGGGCGGCGCCTCCGGACCGCTCTACGGGACGTTGTTCCTGACGCTGGGCAAGGAGCTGCCGGCCGTGCCGGACCTCGCCGGCGTCGCCAAGGCATTCGACGCCGCCTTCGCGGCGGTGAAAGCGCGCGGCAAATCGGAGGTGGGGCAGAAGACCATGCTGGACGTGCTCGGACCAGTGCGCGACACGCTGTCGGATGACAATGGGAGCGATCATTTGGGAGATCGGGTGAAGCAGGTGGCGACCGCCGCGGCCGAGGCGACGGTTCCCATGAAGGCCATCCGCGGTCGTGCATCGTTCCTGGGGGATCGGTCGATCGGTCATATGGACCCTGGTGCCTGTTCCTCGGCGCTGATGATCTCCGCCATCGTCGATTGCCTGGAGAGCGTAGCGCAATGAGCGGGAATGTCGGCATCGTGATCGTCTCACACTCGCCGAAGGTTGCTGAGGGCGCCGCGGACATGGTGCGCCAGATGGTGGGGCCGGAGGTGCCGGTCGCCTGGACCGGTGGCAACCCCGATGGCGGGCTTGGCACCAGCGTGCCGGCGATCATGGAAGCGATCGACAGGGCCTGGTCCGAAGCGGGCGTCGCCGTGCTGGTCGATCTCGGCGGAGCCGAGACCAACAGCGAGATGGCAGTCGAAATGCTGACGGAGGAGCGTCAGGGCAAGGTCGTGGTCTGCAACGCGCCGATCGTCGAGGGTGCGGTGATCGCGGCAGCGGAGGCAGCCAGCGGAGCACCGCTCTCCCTGGTGAAGAAGATCGCCGAGGAGCTGTCGCCGCAATGAGCGAGACGCCGGCCAGTGCGAGCACCCTTCTGACCCATGCGGCCGGGCTGCACGCGCGTCCGTCATTGAAACTGACGATGCTCGCAAAGACCTTCGCCACCAAGATCGAGCTGGCGCTGAAACCCGAAGGTCCATGGATCGACGCCAAGAGCATCGTGAAGGTGATGGCGACCAAGGCGCCCAGGGGGAGCACGCTGCATTTCCGCGCGTCTGGTCCTGGCGCCGCCGAAGCGCTCGAGGCCCTGGTTGGTCTCGTCGAGCGCGATTTCGACGACGACGGCGCGGCGGAGGCGCCGGCCAAGGTTCCGGAAAAGGATGGTGCGGGTGGGTGAGCTCCGCTGCACCGGCCGGAGCGCTTCTCCCGGCGTGGCGATCGGAACCCTCTACGTGCTGCACGCGATGACGGAGGGAGGCCGGAGCGCCGGCTCCGCTGCCGAAGAGGAATCGGCGTTGGTTACGGCAATCGGACGGGCCACGGCCGAGCTGACTGCGCTGATGGCAGAGGTCGGCGATGAATCGGCGGCGGAGATTCTCGCCTTCCAGGTCGCGATGCTCGAGGACGAGGCACTGACGACGCCGGCCTATGACGAGATCGCCGGTGGAGCGTCTGCAGATCGCGCCTGGCGCAGCGTCATGGATCTGCAGATCGCGGACTATGCGGGCTCCGGCGACGAGTATTTCCGCGCCCGCGCCAGCGATCTCGCTGACATGCGCGACCGCGTGCTGCAGCATCTTTCCGGCGCGGCCTTCGAGACCGCCCCGGGCGGCGCGGTGATCGCCGCGGAGGATCTGACGCCATCCCGCTTCCTCAGCCACGACTGGACCGGCGGTGGCGCCATCGTGCTGGCGAAGGGTAGTCCTTCGAGCCACGTCGCCATGCTGGCCCGCGCACGCCGCGTACCGATGGTGGTCGGCGTCGATTTCGATCCGAAGCGCTTGAAGCCCGGTGCAGCCGCCATCGTCGACGGCGAAGCCGGCTTGATCATCCTCGAGCCTGGCCCGGAAGCCCATGCCGCCGCCAGCCGCAAGATCGCCGCCGATCTTCGCGTCGAGGCCGAGGCGCAGCATCTGTTGACCCGGCCCGCTGCGACTGCGAACGGCATCGCCGTCACGGTGATGATCAACGTCGCATCGCCTGATGAATTGGCAACACTAGACCCCGCCATTTGCGATGGCATCGGTCTCGTGCGCACGGAGCTGCTGTTCCACGGCGAGCGTGGCCTGCCGGACGAGGCGCGCCAGCTCGACGCCTATCGGCGGATCCTGCATTGGGCTGCCGGCCGGCCGGTCATCATCCGCACCCTCGATGCGGGCGGCGACAAACCGATCCCCGGGCTGACTGTGGATGGAGAGACCAATCCGTTCCTTGGCCTGCGTGGGCTTCGGCTCTCGCTGAAGCGACCGGACGTGTTCAAGGTTCAGCTCCGCGCCCTCTGCCGTGCGGCGGTCGATGGTACGTTGAAGGTGATGCTGCCGATGGTGACGATCCCGGCCGAGCTCGAAGCGGCCCGGCGGCATCTCGACGACGTTGTGATGGAACTCGCAGCCGCCGGCATTCCCCACCGCAAGCCGCCGCTCGGCATCATGGTCGAAGTGCCGAGCGTTGGCCTGACGCCGGAGCGGTTCGACGCGGACTTCTTCTCGATCGGCTCCAACGACCTCACCCAATACACCATGGCGGCGGCCCGCGATCTCGATTCGGTCGCAGGACTCGCCGATGCCGGCGACCCGGCGGTGCTCACCCTGATCGCTCGTGTGGCGGAGCACGGCGGAAAGAGCGGGATCGAGGTCAGCTTATGCGGTGATGCCGCCTCCGATCCGAAGTTGGTACCCTTGCTGCTGCGTGTCGGATTGCGACGGCTCTCGGCGGCGCCGGGTTCGGTCGGCCGCGTCAAGGCTGCGATCGCCGGCGTCGATCTCAAGAAGCCGTCATGAGCGACGCGGACGAACGCGAGTCGCTGCGAGATGCGGCCGGCCCGGCGGTCTCCGAGTACAAGCGCATCCTGGCAAAGGTCTTGGACAACCGGCCGTCGGGCACGCGGCAGCGTCTCGCCGCCGCGCTCGGCAAGAATCGCAGCTTCGTCTCGCA
This sequence comes from Binatia bacterium, assembly GCA_035541335.1. Taxonomy (GTDB): domain Bacteria; phylum Pseudomonadota; class Alphaproteobacteria; order Dongiales; family Dongiaceae; genus Dongia. The sequence goes on along the minus strand of DATKNM010000365.1, from coordinate 7,437 downwards.
GATCGCCAATCCGAGCTACGCCACCCCGATCCCGGCGCAGCATCTCGACGTGATCTTCGAGATTTGCCTGTTTCCGGCAGCCGAGCGCCGCGCCTTCCTGGAATGCTACGGGCGCGCCCATCCGGGACGGCTGGAGCGCACCAGGCACCGCAAGGATCACCGCCTCAGGCCGGTCATGGTCTACGTGCCGGACCTGGAGGACGACGCAAAGAATCAGGCCTTGGACCGCCTGCTCGCCGATATCGCGAGCCGGATCGGCAAGCTGTCCGAGAGTTGAGGGGAGGAAGCAATGAAGAAACTGATCAACGCGGTCGATATGGTTCTTTCCGAGAGCCTGGACGGCTTTGCAGCGGCCCATAAGGACATCGTGACTCTCGCAGATGACCGTCTGTTCGTGCGGAGAAAGACCCTAAAGCCGGGCAAGGTGGCACTATTGTCCGGCGGCGGCTCCGGCCACGAGCCGCTGCACACGGGATTCGTCGGTCACGGCATGCTGGACGCGGCCTGTCCGGGCCAGGTCTTCACCTCGCCGACGCCTGACCAGATGGCAGCTGCGGCTGCGGCGATCAACCGGGGTGCCGGAACGCTGTTCATCGTGAAGAACTACGAAGGCGACGTGATGAACTTCGAGATGGCGGCGGACATGGCCGAGAGCCCGGTGAAGACCGTGGTGGTCGATGACGACGTCGCCGTCGAGAAATCGACCTATTCGACGGGACGTCGCGGCGTTGCGGGCACCCTGATCGTCGAGCGTCTCGTCGGGGCTGCGGCCGAGCAGGGAGCCTCGCTTGACCAGGCGCAGGCGCTGGGCAAGGAGGTCAACGAGCGCACGCGCTCCATGGGTGTCGCGCTCACCAGCTGCACCGTTCCGGCTGCGGGCAAACCGACCTTCGACATCGGCGCGGACGAGATGGAGATGGGGGTCGGCATTCACGGCGAACCCGGCCGCCGGAGGGTCAAGCTCGCCAGCGCCGATGCCATCGCCAGCGAAATGATGGGTGCCATCCTGGACGATCTCGCCCCGAAGCGCGGCACCGAGGCCGTCCTGCTGGTGAACGGCTTCGGCGGGAGCCCGGCAATGGAGCTCTATCTGATGTGCAACGCCGCCAATAAGATCCTGGCAGGCCGGGGCGTGAAGCCCGCTCGCACCCTGGTCGGCTCCTATGTCACCTCGCTCGAAATGGCGGGATGCTCCTTGACCGTATCCCTCGTGGATGACCGGCTGACGAAGCTCTGGGATTCACCGGTCCACACCGCGGCGTTGCGCTGGGGCATGTAGCATCCTTACCAGTCAAAGCCGGTCGGCGGGACCGCCGCCTTTCGCCGTGCATCCTGCTCCAACGGACGTACCAGGATCGGGCAGCCGCCGATCATCATATCTGATCGCGTGGTAGCGACGCGCCGGCGGGCGTGGCGCCGGCGCGTCGGCTGGACGGTCGGCTCGCGCTCGGCGCGGGGAAAGTCCTGCTCGGACGCGTAACGCAGGCAGCGTCCGAGCAGCAATGCAAATGGTAGCTGGCAGGCCAACCAGAGAGCGACGACGCCGAGAATCTCGACCATACCCGTCATGGGATCCTCCTCTTCGCTTGATCGGTGAGCCGAGCGGAACTCCTTTCGTTGAGTGACCGGTGGTGCCTAGTTGGCCGGCTGATAGATCTGATCGAACACGCCGCCGTCGGCAAAGTGCTCGGTTTGCACCTTCTTCCAGTCGCCGAACACATCGGCGAGGGTGAAGAGCGTGATCTGCGGGAACTGGTTCTTGTACTTGTCGGCGACGGCGGGATCGATCGGTCTGTAGAAGTTCTTGGCGGCGATCTCCTGGCCCTCGGGCGAATAGAGGTACTTCAGGTACTCTTCCGCCTGCTTCCGGGTACCGTGCGCATCCACAACCTTGTCAACTACCGCCACCGGCGGCTCGGCCAGAATGGAGAGCGACGGTACAACGATCTCGAACTGGTCCGGTCCGAGCTCCTTCACGGCCAGGAAGGCTTCGTTCTCCCAGGCGAGCAGCACGTCGCCGATGCCACGCTGGACGAAGGTGGTGGTGGAGCCGCGGGCGCCGGTGTCGAGCACGGGGACGTGCTTGTAAAGGTCGGCGACATAGGACTTGGCCTTGTCTGCATTGCCACCGGGCTGCTTCAGCGCCCAGCCCCAGGCCGCGAGATAGGCCCAGCGCGCGCCGCCCGAGGTCTTCGGGTTCGGCGTGATCACCTGCACGCCGTCCTTCACCAGATCGCCCCAGTCATGGATGCCCTTAGGATTCCCCTTGCGGACCAGGAACACGATCGTCGAGGTGTAGGGGGTGGAATTGTGCGGCAGGCGGCTCTGCCAGTCGGCATTGATCCCGCCGCCCTTCGCGGCGATGGCATCGATGTCGTAGGCGAGGGCGAGAGTGACCACGTCGGCCTCGAGGCCGTCGATCACTTTCCGGGCCTGACTGCCCGAGCCGCCGTTCGAGACTTCGATCGAGAGGTCCTCGCCGGTGGTTTCCTTCCAATGCTTGGCGAAGGCAGCATCGTAGGCCTTATAGAGCTCCCGGGTTGGGTCGTAGGAGACATTGAGGAGCTTTGAGTCGGCCGCCGCCGGATTCGCGGGAAACTGCACCGCGATGACTGTGAGGGCCGCGCCGAAGATGCCAGCCTTCAAGAATTTATTCATGAAATTCAACATTATAGCCTCCTAAGTTTCGTGCGATATCGAACGCTTTGGTGGGCGGCAGGTTGCTTGCCAAGCTTCTCGCTTGCCAGGAAGCCTAATCACTACTACAATGATAGACAAACAAGGCTTACTTTCCACAGGGATGAGGTTTTCTTATGGCGACACGAGCCCCACGTCTCCCGTCCTTGAATGCTCTCAAGGTGTTCTGGGCGGCCGCGCGCCACGGCAGCTTCGTCAAAGCCGCGAGCGAGCTTCATGTCACCGCCTCGGCGGTCAGCCTACAGATCCGACAGCTCGAGGACGAGTTGGGACAGAAGCTGTTCGATCGTACCCCACGCGGCCTCATGCTGACGCCGGCCGGCTCGCGAATCCTGCCGGACATCAATTCCGCCTTTGAACGGCTGCGCGATACCTTCGCCACCCTCAATGACTCGGCCGCGGGCAGCACCATGCTCACCGTCTCCGCGGCACCTTCATTCGCGGCGAAATGGCTGCTGCCGCGGCTCAGCCGATTCCTCGCGGCACATCCCGACATCGAGGTCAGCTTGAAGGCGACGGTCGAGTTGGTGGACTTCGAGCGCGATGAGGCCGACCTCGGCATCCGCTACGGCCGCGGCGAGTACGCCGACCTGGTGATCGAGCTCCTGATGCGGGAGATGGTGTTCCCGGTCTGCAGCCCGGCACTGATCAACGGCCAGAAGCGCCGCTCGACGGCGGAGCTCCTCAATTCGGTTAGTCTGCTGCATGACGACAGCGCCGATCAGAACGAGGCACTGCCCGGCTGGAAGATGTGGCTGCGCGCAGCCGCAATCGACGGCGTCGACTGGCAGAAAGGGCCGCATTTCAACCAAACAGTCCTGGCGATCGAGGCCGCGGCGGCCGGGTTGGGCGTGGCGCTGGCGCCGGCGGCCCTCGTGGACGCCGATCTAGCGAACGGACGACTTGTGCGGCTGGCCAATGCCGAGCTTAGTGAGCCCTTCGCCTATTACCTCGTCTATCCGGCGAATCGAAGAGAACGACCGGCAGTGAAGGCATTTCGCGACTGGCTGTTCCAGGAATTGGCCGCGGCCGAACCGCTCCCGCGCGTCCTCAGATCATCGGCGGCATGAGGGGGAGCGGGCGCTAGTCGGCGATCGCCGCCGCGGGCATCTGGCCCGGCCGTGGCCGGCGGTCGGGTCGGCGCAGCAGCAGGAGCAGCGGAATGGCGGCCAGCGTCACCCACAGCATGAACTGAAAGTCGTTGAGATAGGCGATCGTCGCCGCTTGGCGCGTTACTTCGGCATTCAAGGACGAGAGGCCGGCGGTGGTGGCGAGCGACCAGGATGGCGGCAGCCACGGCGCCTGCATCATGTGGCCGAACGGCGTCACATGCTCGATCAGCGCGGCGTGGCTGACCTGGGTGTTCTCCGACAACATGGCCGTGACGACAGAAATACCGATGCTGCTGCCGATGTTGCGGAGCAGGCTGAAGAGACCCGCCGCCTCGGTCCGCAAGCGCGGCTCCAGGGTCGAGAAGGTGATCGTGCTCAATGGCACGAAGATGAAGCCGAGGCCGAGCCCCTGGATCACGCCGGACTCCACCAGCGTCGCCTGGTCGGTATCGAGATCGAAACCCATCATCTGGTAGAGCGAATAAGACGTCATCAGCAGGCCGGCCAGGATCAGCAGGCGGGAATCCACGCGCCCGACCATGCGACCGACCACCATCATGGCAATCATGGTGCCGATACCGCGGGGCGCCAGGACGAAGCCCACGGTGATCACCGGATAGCCTTTGAGGTTCTGCAGGAACGGCGGCAGCAACGCCATCGTCGCCAGGAGGACGATGCCGACCATGAAGATGAAGAACAGGCCGGTGACGAGGTTGCGGTCGCGGAACAGCCGCGGCGTCAAGAACGGATGTTCGTGGGTCAGCATGTGGACGAGGAACATGTAGAGACTGAGGGCCGCCAGCACCGCCTCGATTACGATCTCGTTCGAGGAGAACCAGTCCTTCAGCTCGCCGCGGTCCAGCATCATCTGTAGCGACCCGATGCAGAGGCTGAGCAGGGCAAAGCCGAAGAAGTCGATCGGCTTGTCGCGCTCCTTCTCGGTTTCCGATACAAAAGCGAGGATTCCGAGCAGGGCAAGGATTCCGAACGGCAGATTGATGAAGAAGACCCAGCGCCAGTTGTAGTACTCGGTCAGATAGCCGCCCAGGGTCGGCCCCAGGATCGGCCCGACCATCACGCCGACGCCCCACATCGCCATGGCGGCGCCGTGCTTCTCCCGCGGATAGGTGTCGAGCAGCACCGACTGCGAGAGCGGCACCAGCGCTGCGCCAAACACTCCTTGCAGCAGGCGGAACAGAACCATCTGCTCCAGCGTCGCGGCGATGCCGCAAAGCATCGAGGCGATGGTGAAACCGACCACGGACCAGACGAACAGGCGCTTCCGTCCGAGCTTGGCACTGAGGAAGCCGGTCGGCGGTGTCATGATCGCGGCAGCGACGATATAGGAGGTCAGCACCCAGGCAACCTGGTCCTGGGTCGCCGAGAGCGAGCCCTGCATGTGGGGGAGGGCGACGTTGGCGATCGTCGTGTCCAGCGCCTGCATGATCGTCGCCAGCATGATCGAGCACGTGATCAGGAACGGCGAGGCAGCGGGACGTTTCACTCCGGATGTGGGCATTCCAGGATCTTCGATCCGGTGTTACTTCCCGCCGCCGAACCAGGCAAAGGCGGAGCGAATGACACTCGGCAGCGAGCGGGTATGACCAGTGTCGATCGCGACCACAACGCTCATACCGGCGCGCAGTGGCGGTTGGTCCGGTGCCGGCGTGATCTTCAGGCGGACCGGAATGCGCTGCACCACCTTCACCCAGTTGCCCGTGGCGTTTTGAGCGGGGAGGGCGCTGAATTCGGAGCCGGTGGCGGCACCGACGCTTTCCACCGTGCCGCGAAATTCGACATTGGGATAGGTGTCGACCTCGATGGTCGCCGGCTGGCCCGGACGGACGAAGGTCATGTCGGTCTCTTTCAGATTCGCCTCGACCCAGACATCTTGGTCGGAGACCAAGCTGAAAGCGGGGCGACCGGCCGAGACATACGTGCCGGGACGGACGTTGTCGATCTGGCTGACGACGCCGGCGCCGGGTGCGGCGATCGTGGCGCGGCGGAGATCGAGCTCGGCCTGATCCACCTTGGCTTGGGCGGCCTGGACACGCGGGTGGTCTTCCGGCGCGATGTCGGGATTGCCGTTGAGGTCGGAGAGGATCCGCAGGATGTCCTGCTTCACGCCGGCGGCGGTTGCCTGCATGACGCTGTACTGGTTGCGCGCCTCGTCGAAGTCGGATTCCGAGATGGTCTTCGCCGCGAACAGCTTCTGCCGGCGTGCATATTCGCGCTGGGCGAGGCCAATGTTGTCGTTAGCCATTTGCAGGTCCGCCTGGCGCTGGCGGTAGGCGGCCTTCTGAGCTTCGATCTCATTCTTGGCGGCAGCGAGCTCCGCCTGGGCGCCGGCCAGCGCGATCTTCAGCGGTTCGGGATCGATCTGCAGCAGGACATCGCCCTGCTTCACGACCTCGTTCTCATGCACGGGAACCGAGACCACGCGTCCGGAGATTTCCGGCGCGATCGAGACCATGTGCGCCTTCACATAGGCATTGTCGGTGCCCTGGTAGCGGCCGCCGGTGGCGTAGACGTAGCCGGCACCAACTAAGACGGCAATCGGTCCGAGCGCCAACAGCAGCCGGCGCCAGCGCCGCCGGCGCCGGAACGCGAGCGAGATGCCGTCTTTGGGTAACGCGGCAGGTGTGTTTGCGCCCGGCACGGAAGTTGGCGCGGCGGCGTCGGGTGCGGAACCGGAGTCAGGCATTCTGAGATACTTTCGGATTCAGCTCATCGGCCTCTGGTGGCGCCTTCGCGGAATCGCGGCCGGAGAGATTGCCGCGGACTCGCATCAGAAGATCGACCAGTTGCTGGCGCTCCTCGGCGGTCAGGCCAGCCAGCGATGCTTCTCGAGTTTCGGATGCGAGTTGCTCGAACTGCTCCATCAGCGGGCGGGCGGTCTCGGTCAGGAAGAGACGCCGGATGCGGCGGTCGTCCGGATCCGGCCGGCGTTCGACCCAGCCGGCATCCTCAAGGCGGTCCAGCAAGCGCACTAGCGTGATCGGCTCGATGTCCAGGATGTCCGCCAATGCGGCTTGGCTGGAGCCCTCGCTTCGCGCGAGATGCGCAAGCACCGCCCATTGTGCCCGGGTGAGGCCGGTCCCTTTGGAGCGGCGCTCGAAATCCCTGCGCATGAGGCGCGCGGTGTCGTGCAAGAGAAACCCGATGGTAATCTGTTTCATAGGAATATAGATGTCGAAATGGATTGCTGCTGAGCGATAACATAAGCAAGCTTATGATAACGTCAAGCTAGTTTCTTGGAACGGCACTCGTCGATAACTGCCTGGTTGTTAATGATTAATTTACCATGCGCCAACTGCAGATAAGGAACAAAGTGGCGATAACAGCGCGGTCTCGTGGGACAATGATCGTGCCGCGGGGGTGGAACGTCGGATGACCGAGAGCAGAGTGCCCGGTCTTGAGATGGCCCAGCAGGCCGGTCATGGCCAATTGCCCATGCCGGCACGAATGCCCGCGCTGGTCTGGGCGGTATCCCTTCTGCCGGCTGTCGGGGTCGGACTGATCGTCGCGGTCTTCGCACTCGACACAGGTCTGCGAGACGCTTCGCCGGGCCTCTGGGCGCTTAGCGTCGGCCTACTTGGCTTCGCCGGCGCCGCCGCAACAGGCGTCG
>DATKNM010000364.1:0-4226 GCA_035541335.1 Binatia bacterium | reverse complement strand
CTGGGCGCGCATGTCGCCGGCGCCGACAACTTTCCCGGATTGATCCAGTGCAACCTGTCCCTTGAGGTGCACGATACGGCCGTCGCCCTGCACCGCCGCCAGCGAGAACGGGCCGAACGGCTGCCAGACGCCCGGCGGATCGAAGAACTCGGCCACGGATCGCGCTCCCCTTATGAGTTTTCCACTCTGGACAGGCCCGGGCGGCATGGCAAGCTGAAGCCGTCGTCAGGGGAGACAGAACCATGCCGCCGGATTCAACGCGCGGATCGAGGCCGGGCAGCGCCTATCCCTTCGCCCGGACGCGGCGGACGCCGCCGGTCGATCTCATCGACTCCGAGGCGCAGGTCGATATGAAGCGGCTGCGCACCTATCGCCTCGATCGCGTGCGCGCCGAGCTCCGGCGCCAGGACTTCGCCGGCATCCTGCTCTTCGACCCGATCAACATCCGCTACGCGACCGGCAGCCGGAACATGGCGGTCTGGACCCTGCACAACGCCGGGCGCTACGCCTTCGTGCCGACCGAAGGGCCGGTCGTGCTCTTCGAGTTCCACGGCTGCGCCCATCTCTCGGCAGGGCTGGAATCGATTGCCGAGATCCGGCCGGCCAGGGCCTGGTACTTCTATGCCGCGGGGCCGCTGGTGGAGAAGCGCGCCGGGCAATGGGCGGCGGAGATCGCCGACCTGGTCCGCGCCCATGGCGGCGGCAACAAGCGGCTCGCCCTCGACCATTGCGACCTTGCGGGCGCGCAGGCTTTGCAGAAGCTCGGCATCGAGCCCCATGAGGGCGAGGGCGTCATGGAGTTCGCACGGCGCTTGAAATCGCCCGACGAGATCGCGCTGATGGGCGTCTCGCTCGCGGTCTGCGAGACCGGCATGGCGCGGATGCGCGATGCCTTGGAGCCCGGCATCACCGAGAACCAGCTCTGGGCGCTGCTGCACGAGACCAACATCGCCATGGGCGGTGAGTGGATCGAGACCCGCCTCCTCGCCTCCGGCGGTCGCACCAACCCCTGGTTCGCGGAATCGAGCGACCGCATCATCCGCCCGGGCGAGCTGGTCAGCTTCGACACCGATCTGATAGGCCCCTACGGCTATTGCGCGGATCTCTCGCGCACATATTTCTGCGGGTCGGGCAAGCCGACGCCGAAGCAGCGCGAGCTCTATCGCCTGGCCTTCGACCAGATCCACCACAACCTCGATGTGCTGAAGCCCGGCCTCACGTCCAAGGAGCTGGTCGAGCGTTCCTTCCAGCTGCCGGTGAGCTGCCTCGAGAATCGATATTGCGTGGTCTATCACGGAGTCGGCCTCGCCGACGAATACCCGCAGATCGTCTATCTCGAAGATCTCGAGAGCGGCGGCTATGACGGGCTGGTCGAGCCCGGCATGACCTTGTGTGTCGAGAGCTATATCGGCGAGGTCGGCGGCGACGAGGGTGTGAAGCTGGAACAACAGGTCTTGGTGACCGAGACCGGCTGCGAGCTCCTCACCAGCTTCCCGTTCGAAGAAGAGCTGCTGGCGCGGGAGATCTGACGATCGACCCGCTCGATCGGAGCGTTCGGGATTATCCGCCGACCTGCGACGCCGTTTCCCTTGATCATCCGATGGGGTTTGCCAGATTAGCCCTGTGGATCATCAACCAAGGGATACCGAACATGGCCATCGACATCGGCATCAAGCCGAAGGACCGGAAGGCGATCGCGGACGGGCTCAGCCATCTGCTGGCGGACACCTACACGCTCTACCTGAAGACCCACAATTTCCATTGGAACGTCGAAGGGCCGATGTTCAACACGCTGCATCTCATGTTCGAGGGGCAGTACACCGAGCTGGCGCTGGCGGTAGATCTCATCGCCGAGCGGATCCGCGCCCTCGGCTATCCGGCGCCGGGCTCCTATTCCGCCTATGCCAAGCTCTCCTCGATCAAGGAGGCCAACGGTCAGCCCAAGGCGGAAGAGATGATCCGCCAGCTGGTCGAGGGCCAGGAGGCCGTCGTCCGCACCGCGCGCAAGGTGTTCCCGGCGGCGGAGAAGGCGGCCGACGAGCCCACCGCCGATCTCCTGACCCAGCGCATGCAGGTCCACGAGAAGAACGCCTGGATGCTCAGGAGCCTGCTGGCCTGAAATGGCCGCCGCGGCGGTCACCGCCTCGTGATTTCCGGGCAGTAACCGCCGCGCCGTTCCGGGCGTACTATCCTCGAAAGCGCCCAGGAATGCGAACGAGGAGAGACCCCATGTTCATCAAGGTGAAGCGCGGCTGGGAATTGCCGGAAAGCGCCGCCACGCCGGAAGGCGTCTATCTGCGCCGGCGGCAGGTCCTGGCGGCGGCCGGGATCGCCGCGGCGACGCCGCTGGCAGTCGCCCGCCTCGCGCGCGCCGACGACGCGGCGGATCCCTCGGCCGGCCTCTATCCGATGAAGCGCAACGACAAGTACAAGCTGGACCGCGACGTGACGCCGGAGCAGCTTTCGACCCACTACAACAACTACTATGAGTTCGACACCTCGAAGGACGTGGCCGAGCTCGCCCAGGCACTGCCGATCCGGCCCTGGACCGTCACCCTCGACGGCATGGTCGAGAAGGCGCAGACCATCGACATCGACACGCTCATGAAGCAGATGCCGCTCGAGGAGCGGCTCTATCGCCATCGCTGCGTCGAGGCCTGGTCGATGGCGGTGCCGTGGAGCGGCTTTGCGCTGAAGGCGCTGGTCGACCTGGCGAAGCCCCTCTCCGGCGCGAAGTTCGTGCGCTTCGAGAGCTTCAACAACCCTGACGTGGCGCCGGGCTTCGGACAGTCCTGGTATCCCTGGCCTTATGTCGAGGGACTGACCATGGCGGAAGCGACCAACGAGCTCGCCTTCATGGTGACCGGCATGTACGGCAAGCCGGTGCCGAAGCAGGACGGCGCGCCCCTGCGCCTGGTGACGCCGTGGAAATACGGCTTCAAGTCGGCAAAGGGCATCGTGAAGATCACCTTCACCGACCAGCAGCCGATGAATTTCTGGCAGGCGCTGCAGTCCAGCGAGTACGGCTTCTGGGCCAACGTCAATCCGGCGGTGGCGCACCCCCGCTGGAGCCAGGCCGACGAGCGGCCGCTGGGTGCTGACGGGACCGTGCCGACCCAGATCTTCAACGGCTATGGCGACTACGTCGCTTCGCTCTATACCGGCATGCAGGACCTGGGCGACGCCCTTTACCGCTAACAGGCACGGCCGCCAACTGCCTCATCGATAAGCGATACTTGCGCAGTGCGGCATCCTCCTTTGGAAGGAGCCGCCGAGTCGCTGTTGCAGATTTACAACGGCAGAAAAGAAAAATGCCGGGCCCGAGGGCCCGGCAAGTTAAACAGGGAGGCTTTACGTCTGGGAGACGTAGGATCCGAAGACCCCATCTGGGCCTTGCGCCCAGATCCGATTTGAGACTTCAGACCTAATTTTGGCCGTTCATCTCGAAACTGCTCGTTCCGCTGACCCCCGGCGCGCCCATGATATATCCTCGGTCGCGGCAACTCGGAAGCGGCTGGTTTGGACTGTTGCTGACCCGCAACAAGACTGTTGCCAAACCACACGCGTAAACATAGGGCTTCTCGTCAACCTAACCAGAGTCAAAAACACAACCACCCCATGCAAGTGCTGCATGGCTATATAATCAAATGATATTAATAAGTTAGGGGGGATTTTTTCCGGGTTCCCGAGAGCTTATTTGGCAAAACTCGAGGCTTTGAGTCGGGTTGAGGCATGAATCGACTGCCGGATTCGACGGCAGTGCAGCATAAAACGAAGGCGTTCTTCGCAGGCGCACAACGAAGCGACGAGAATAGCCTCAGCTCTGCATCTTGCCTTCGGCGACCTTCCGCAGGAGGAAGTCGCGGAAGACCTGGATGCGCTTCGAGTTCCTGAGCTCCTCGGGATAGACGAAATAGGCATCGATCCGCGGCCCCTGCAGCTCCGGGAGCACCCGGACCAGATTGGCGAAGTCGGAGGCCATGAACTCCGGCAGGCTGGCGAGGCCCATGCCGCTCTGCACTGCGCGGCGGATGGCATAGACGCTGTTCACCTTCAGCACCGGCCGGCGCGGCCGGTCCTTGCGCGTGCCGGAGCGCATCAGCCAGTCGATGTCCGCGACCGGCGGACGCTGGTCCTCGCCGAAGATGACGATGCGGTGGTTGTCGAGCTCCTCCGGCGTCTTCGGGATGCCGTGCCGCTTCAGATATGCGGGCGAAGCATAGACG
>DATKNM010000363.1:0-2182 GCA_035541335.1 Binatia bacterium | reverse complement strand
GACGCGCGCCCGACGGACGCGGAAGCGATCGCCCGGCTCCACGTCGCAGTCTGGCGCGCGACCTATCGCGGCCTCGCGCCTGCGGAAGCCGTCAGGATACTCGATGTTCCCTACCGCCTCGCCCGCTGGCGCGAGATGCTGGCGGCCGGCAGCGATCGCACGATCCTGGTCGCCGAAGCCGAGAGCGGCATCGTCGCCACCGGCACCTGCGGCGCGCCGAGCGTGCCCGCTCTCGGTTCCCGCGGCGAGATCAACTACCTCTACGTCGACCCCGCCCTCGCCGGCCGCGGCATCGGTCGTCGCCTGATGCAGGCCCTGGCGCTGCGCCTCGATCAACGCGGCTATCGGAGTGCCGCCCTCGGTGTGGTCGAAGGCAATACGGCGGCGATTGCGTTCTACGAGCGGATCGGCGGGCGAAGGATCGGCCACTACACCGATCCCGGGCCGCACTGGCGGTCCGGCAACGCGATCTACGCCTGGGACGATCTTGCGACATTGATCGCAGCCGGTGAACGCGGCTAGCGGAGGGCCTGCCGCCGGGCGACCACGGCTTCCACCTCCACGCCAATGGCAGCTGCGCCGCAGCCGAGCAGGACGGCAAGATGACGGCCGGAATGGCGGCCGGCGGCCACTTCGACCCCGCCAACACCAAGAAGCATCTCGGCCCCGATGCGATGGGCGGCCATAAGGGCGACCTGCCGGTCCTCAAGGTGGCGGCCGACGGCACCGCCACCGGCCTGCTGCTGGCGCCGCACCTGAAGCTCGCCGACCTGGCGGGCCACGCGCTGATGATCCATGCCGGCGGCGACAACTACGCCGATCAGCCGAAGCCGCTCGGCGGCGGCGGCGCCCGCATCGCCTGCGGCGTCATCCAGTAGATCAATCCGGATAGGCGATCTCGATGACCTCGATCCGCTCCGGGCCGGCGGGCGTGCGCACGGTGACGGTGTCGCCGACCTGGGCCTTCATCAGCGCGCGGGCGACCGGCGAGGTCCAGCTGATGCGGGCGGGGCCGAACTCGGTCTCGTCGATGCCCACGATCGAGACCGTGGTCTCGCTGTCATCCTCCCGGGCGAAGGTGACGGTCGCGCCGAAGAACACCTGGTCGCGGCGGGTCTGGCGCTTGGGATCGACCGGGACCGCCGCCGCCAGGCGCTTGTCGAGGAAGCGCAGGCGGCGGTCGATCTCGCGCAGCCGCTTCTTCCCGTAGATGTAGTCGCCGTTCTCCGAGCGGTCGCCGTTGCCGGCCGCCCATTCCACGACTCGGACGATCTCCGGCCGATCCATGGTCCAAAGCCGGCGCCGCTCCTCCTTCAGGCGCTCCAACCCGTCCGGCGTGATGTAGTTCTTCCCGCCGGGCGGGAGCGCCTCGCCCTCATCCTCGTCGCTGGAATCTTCGGTCGTCCGATCCGTCATAACGCTGTCGCCAGAATTGCTTCCTGCTGCTCCTTTGCCAAAAAGCGCATCGCGTCACAAGTGCTGACCGAATCTGCCCTTTCGATGTGCAATCTCAACCCAAAGATTAAGATTCCGCCCGTTCGCCTCGCAACTCCGACCCCGCCGTGACACACCGCCGGTCCGCGGCGGATTTGCGGGCTCTTTTCGGATTTCAAGCCCCTGTGATTGGCAGCCTCGCTTGGTTCCAGTATGGTGGAGCCATGGGGACGATCGTCACGACACCGGATACCGGCCGTCGGCTGGGAGATTTCGGTCTGCTGGAAGGGCTGACCGAGCCGGAGCGGCGCGCGATCGAGCAGCGCTGCCACCGTCGCACCTATGCCCGGAACGAGACCATCCTGGACAAGGGCTCGCAGAGCCGCGAGGTGTTCTTCGTCCTCAAGGGTTCGGTCTCCGTGATCACCTTCTCGCCGGCCGGCCGCGAAGTCACCCTGGCGGCGGTGAAGGCCGGCGACTTCTTCGGCGAGCTCGCCGCGATCGACGCCCAGCCGCGCTCCGCCAGCGTGACCGCGATCGAGAAGAGCGAGATCGCGATCATGCCGCCCGATATCTTTCTCGACCTCTTGAAGAATCACGCCGCGGTCTCGTTCCAGATGATGACCCGGCTCGCGCGCATGGTGCGGGCGAGCGGTCTCCGGATCCTGGAGCTCTCGACCCTGCAGGCGGCGCAGCGCGTCTATGCCGAGCTCCTCCGCATGGCGCAGCCCGACGCCGCCGTGCCGGG
>DATKNM010000362.1:0-6315 GCA_035541335.1 Binatia bacterium | reverse complement strand
ATGCCCGAGGCGCTGCTGTCGCGGATCGGCGCGCTGCTGCCGCCGCTCGCCGTCTCCGCCGCCGACCAGCCCGACCGGCCCCTGCCCCGCCTCGTCATCGGCGCCGCCGGCCCGGACACGCCGGCCTTGGGCGCCGCCGCCCTGCCGATCTTCGACGAGCTCAACCCCCAGCTCAATCTTCTGCTAAAGAAGACCGGTTGAGCTTTAAGGGACGAGACCATGGACCGCACCAAGACGATGGAAGCGGCGGAGCTGCTGTGGCGCACGCGCCTCGCGGAGCGCCGGATCGAGGCGCTGCCGCCGGCGCTACGGCCCGCGACGCTGGACGAAGGCTATGCGATCCAGGACGCCATGGCCGCGGTCGCCGAGCAGCCGGTCTTCGGCTGGAAGATCGCCGCGACCAGCGCCGCCGGGCAGAAGCATATCGGCGTCACCGAGCCGCTGGCCGGGCGCCTCTTCAAGAACTTCGTGCTGAAGGACGGTGCGCATCGGCCGGCGACGCCGCTGCACATGCGGGTTGCCGAAGCGGAATTCGCCTTCCGCATGGCCTATGCGCTGGAAGCGCGCGGCCGCGACTACACGACGGACGAGGTCTGCGACGCGGTCGCCGCCATGCATCTTGCGATCGAGATCCCCGATGCGCGCTACGAGGTGTTCGACACGATCGGCGCGCCCTCGATCTGCGCCGACTGCGCCTTCCACGCCTGGTTCGTGCTGGGGCGCGAGGTGCCGAACTGGCGTGCCCTCGACCTGCCGAAGCAGGCGGTGCGCGGCTTGAAGAACGGCAAGCTGGTCGCGGAAGGCAGCGGCGCCAACGCGCTCGGCGATCCCAGGGTCGCCCTCAGCTGGCTCGCCAATCACCTGGCGAAACGCGGCACGCCGCTCCTCGGCGGCGATGTCGTCACCACCGGCACCTGCGTGAAGCCGATCGAGATCGCCGCCGGCGACACGGTGGTGGCGGATTTCGGCGCGCTGGGCACGGTGAGCGCGGGATTCGACTGACCCGAAGCTGTGACGGGTCTTTCACGGAACCGCGAAGCTTCTGTCACGGTCGGGCGGGATGGTGGCCGTCTTCCCCACCTGCCCGGAAGGACCCTCCCATGCCGATTCGCATCTCCCCGATCCGTACTCCTTCTGCCTCGCTCTCGCGTCGCCGCTTCCTCGCCGGCACTGCGGCCACCGGCATCGTCGCCGTCGCGGCGCCGCGGATCAGCCGCGCCGCCGCCCGTCCGCTGGTGACCCACGGCGTGCAGTCCGGCGATGTCGGCTTCGACGGCGCGGTGCTGTGGTCGCGGACCGACCGGGCGGCCAATGCGGTCTTCGAGTGGTCGGTGACGGAGAGCTTCAAGGACGCGCACGCGCTGCCGAAGATCGCGGCGCTGCCGGAGAGCGACTTCACGGTGAAGCTGCTGGCGACCGACCTCCCGGCCGACCAGGAGATCTTCTACCGCGTGACCTTCCAGGACCTCGCGGATTCCAGCGTGACCAGCGAGCCCCTGACCGGCCATTTCCGCACCGCGCCGCTCGGGATGCGCGACGTCTCCTTCACCTGGTCCGGCGATACCGTCGGCCAGGGCTGGGGCATCGACGAGGATCGCGGCGGCATGAAGGCCTACGGCACGATGCTGAAGCACCAGCCTGACTTCTTCATCCATTCCGGCGACAACGTCTATGCCGACGGCGTGATCCAGGCCGAGGTGGCGCTGCCCGACGGCACGAAGTGGAAGAACGTCGTGACGCCGGAGAAGTCGAAGCCGGCCGAGACGCTGGACGAGTTCCGCGGCCAGTACAAATACAACTTCATGGACAAGAACGTGCTGGCACTCTACTCCCAGGTGCCGGTCTTCACCCAGTGGGACGACCACGAGGTCATGAACAACTGGTCCGACTCGAAGGTGGTGGGCGATCCCTACACGGAGAAGTCGATCCAGCTGCTGGCGGCGCGCGCCGCCCAGGCGTTCCACGAATACATGCCGATCGCGGCCCTGCCGGAGGAACCCAACCGGGTCTATCGCAAGATCCCCTACGGTCCGCTGCTCGATGTGTTCATGTTGGATATGCGCAGCTATCGCGGGCCCAACGGCGACAACCTCGAGACCGAGGAAGGCGGCAAGGTGGCGTTCCTCGGCGCCACCCAGCTCGCCTGGCTGAAGCGCGAGCTCGTTTCCTCCAAGGCGACCTGGAAGGTGATCGCCGCCGACATGCCGCTCTCGCTGGTGGTCTGGAACGATGCCAAGAACATGAAGGGCTTCGAAGCGGTCGCCAACAACGACGGCGGCAAGCCGCTCGGCCGCGAGCTCGAGTTCGCCGACCTGCTGCGATTCATGAAGGCGGCTAACGTCCGGAACACGATCTGGCTGACCGCCGACGTGCACTACACGGCGGCGCATTACTACAACCCGGATAAGGCGCAGTTCCAGGATTTCGACCCGTTCTGGGAGTTCGTCTCCGGCCCGATCCACGCCGGCACCTTCGGCCCCAACGACCTCGATGCGACCTTCGGCCCCGAGGTGAAGTTCGTGAAGGCGCCGGGCGCGGACAAGCAGAACCTGAGCCCGGCCGCCGGCTACCAGTTCTTCGGTCATGTGAAGATCGCCGCGGATACCGGCGTCATGACCGTGACCTTGCGCGACGCCGACGACGCCGCGCTATGGTCCGTAGACCTGGATCCGAAGCGGGCGTAGGGCTAAAGCTCGACGACCTTGCCGGTCCTGACCGACTGGTCCGCGGCGAGCGCGATGCGCAGGCTGCGGACCGCGTCGGACATGTGGTCGGAGAGATCGACGTTCTCGCGGATCGCCTTCAGCAGGTAGCGCTGCTCGCGTTCGCAGAGATCGTCGTGCGTCGGCTCGTCGTGGGTGTCGAAGGTCTCGTCCTTGCGAGCGAACGTGCCATCCGGCTTCAGCGCGGCGTGATGCAGCAGGATCCGGTTGGTCTTGGTGTGGGTGTTGATGTCGGCGGACTTCTCGCCGCCGCCGCCCTCAGCCATGACGATGCTGACGCTGCCCTTGGGGCCGATCACGTCCTTCACGAAGAAGGCGGTCTCGCTCATCATCGGGCCCCAACCGGCTTCGTACCAGCCGACCGAACCGTCCTCGAAGGCGACCTGCAGCGCGCCGTAATTGTACATGCCCTGCGGGATATCGACGTCCGGCATCCCGTCGGTCAGGCGCGCGCCGAGCCCATGCACCCGGAGCGCCTTCGCGCGGGTGATCTGGCACATGACGTCGAGATAGTGCACGCCGCAATCGACGATCGGCGACAGGCTCTGCAGCAGCTTCTTGTGGTCCTCCCACTGCTTCCCGCTGCTCTGCTGATTGAGGTTCATGCGGAAGACCAGCGGCGTCCCGAGCGTCTTCGCCAGCTCGATGAACCTGGTCCAGGATGGGTGATGGCGCAGGATGTAGCCGATGACCAGCTTCTTTCCCGTTCGCTTCGCCGTCGCGACCACGCGCTCGGCATCGGCGACGGTGTCGGCCAGCGGCTTCTCGACGAAGACATGCGCTCCCGCCTCCATCGCACGGATCGCGTAGTCCGCATGGCTGTCGGACCAAGTGCTGATCGAGACCACGTCGGGCTTGGTCTTCGCGAGCGCCTCGGCGTAGTCGGAGAACTTCTCGGCCCGGGCGAGCTCGGGCGGCAAGGTGCGCTGTCCGATGCGCCGCTCGCAGAGTGCCGCGACCTCGAACCCGTCTATCCGCGCATAGGCCTTGGCATGGGACATCCCCATGTTGCCCAGGCCCACCGCCAGCACCCGCAGCTTTCCGCTCATGCTCGTTCTTCCTTATGCTTCGTCCTGCCGCGCGCCGGAGATCCACGTCGACTTGACGCGGAAATCGGCGTCCAGCAGCACCAGGTCGGCGCGATAGCCGGCGGCGATCATCCCCAGCTCGCGTTCGAGGCCGAGGAAAGTCGCGGGATGCAGCGCCGCCATGCGCAGCGCGTCCTCGACCGGGACGCCCAGGGTTCGCACGGTGTTGCGGACGGCGCTCGCCATGTCGAGGTTCGATCCGGCGAGGGTGCCGGCCGCCGATACCAGCGCGCCGTCCTTCAGCAGGATGTGCTCGCCGAGCAGATCGAAGCTGGTCGCGGCGGTGCCGACCGAGGGCATGGCATCGGTTACCAGGATCATGCGCCCGGGGCCGCGCGCCGCCAGCGCCACGCGGAGCGCGGTCGCGGAGACATGGTGCAGGTCGACGATCAGCCCGCACCAGAGCGCGCGATCGTCGAGCGCTGCACCGACCGGCCCCGGCTCACGGCCCATCAGCGGCGGCATGGCATTGAAGAGATGGGTGATGCCGGTGAGGCCCGCCGCCTGCGCGCGGCGGATGGTCTCGACGTCGGCGCGGGTGTGGCCGGCGGCGATGACGACGCCCGCTTTCGCCAGCCGCGCGATCGCTGCGGACTCGACCTTCTCCGGCGCCAAGGTCACGAGGACACGCCCGCCCGCCGGCAGCGTGATCATGGAAAGATCGGGCTCGCCGATCGGGCGCATCAAGGCGGCCTGGTGGATGCCCTTGCGCTCAGGGTTCAGGAACGGGCCCTCGAGATGGACCCCGAGCACGCCCGGTGTCCGCGCCTGCATCGCGGCGTTCGCCGCTGCGATCGCTTCCTGCATATGCTCCGCCGTGTCGGTGATGAAGGTGGGCAAGAAGCCGGTGGTGCCGAAGCGGCGATGCGCGGCGCCGATGGCGGCAATGCCGGCGACGGAGCGGGTCTCGTTGAACAGCACTCCGCCGCCGCCGTTGACCTGGACATCGATGAAGCCCGGCGCCAGCAGGCCGGAAATCTCCTGGCGCGCGACACCGGCGGGAAGCGCGCTCTCGGCAGGTGTGCCGGAGATCCTGCCGTTCTCGATCAGGACGGCGCGCCCGCTCTCCACGCGCTCGCCGTCGAAGACGGTTGCGCCGACCAGTGCCACTGCCATCAGCGCGTCTCCGTGACTTTCTTCAAATGCGGCGGCCGGTCGGGATCGCGGCCCCGCGCCCAGGCGAGGCGCTCCACCAGCAGGTAGAAGCTCTGGATCAGCAGGATCGGCGCTGCGAAGGGATGGACGTTCGGGATGCCGGGCAATGCCACCGTTCCGGAAGCGGAGTCGCTCGAGCCGGCGCTGATCACCGGCACGCCGCGCCCGGCAAGGCCGCGCAGGATCTTCACGGTGCCGGCCTCCGATGGATCGGGCTGCAGGAAGCCGAAGACCGGGAAGTCGGAGGCCGGCAAGGCCAGCGGCCCGTGCATCAGCTCGGCGGAGCTCATCGCCTCGGCGTGGAGGGTGCAGATCTCCTTCAGCTTCAACGCGGCCTCCTGGGCGACGCCGAAGCCGGGACCGCGGCCGATGACGAAGAGATTGCGCGCCGCGCCCAGAACCGGCTCGGCCCGCGACCAGTCGAGCGCCGCCGCCTGGGCGAGCTGGTCCGGCAGGCGCTCCAGCGCCTGGTGGAGGGCGGCATCGCCCGACCAGTGGGCGACGAGCTGCAGGATCGCCGCCAGGGAGGCGATGTAGGACTTGGTGGCGGCAACGCTGCGCTCCGGCCCGGCATGGAGCGGCAGCACGATCTCGGCCGAGCTCGCGAGCGGCGAGTCCGTGTCATTGACCAAGGCGACGGTGACAGCGTTGGCCTTGCGCGCGGCCTCGGTCAACGAGAGCAGGTCCGGGCTGCGCCCCGATTGCGAGATGGTGAGCACCAGGGCGCCCGCCATGCGCGGCGCCACGCCGAACACCGAGCTGACCGACGGCCCGACCGAGGCGGTGACGACGCCTTGCCTGATCTCCAGGAGATACTTCGCATAGGTGCCAGCATTGTCCGAGCTGCCGCGAGCGCAGGTGACGGCGAAAGGCGGCGGCGTCTTCCGCAGGCGCTCCGCCAACGCGGCACAGGGCGCGGAGTTGGCATCCAGCAAGCGCGCGACGACGGCCGGCGCCTCCAGCGCCTCGGCGCGCATCTGGCTGGAAGGCGACGGCACCATCGTCATTCTCCGATCTTGTCCGCGGGCGCGCCGATGCTGAGCTCGGCCACGAAGTCGTAGGCGTCGCCGCGGTAATAGGAAGAGGTGAACTCCACGGGGAACCCGTTCTCGTCGAAGGAGCGCCGCTCGATGTAGAGCGCGGCAGTCGCCGGCGGGACCTGCAGCAGCTTGGCCTGCTCTGCATTGAGCAGCACGGCATGGAGTCGTTGCAGCGCGCGGCGCGGTCCGACGCCGCGCTCGATCAGCACCGCATAGAGCGAGCCCTCGACCGTTTCCGGATCCGGCAGCAGCCGGTTCGGCACCACCGCGTGCTCGATTGCCATCGGCACCTGGTCGGCGGTGCGCAGG
>DATKNM010000361.1:0-3474 GCA_035541335.1 Binatia bacterium | reverse complement strand
TGGCCGATCTCCTCCAGGGCCGGGGCGATCATCTTGCAGGGACCGCACCATTCGGCCCAGAAGTCGACCAGCACCGGGCCGGACGCCTTCAAGACGTCGCTGTCGAAAGAGCTGTCGCTGACATGGGTCGTGCTCATGGGGTTCTTTCTTGCTCCCTGGGATTCCGGAGATTCCGGAAGGTCAAACGCTCCGGGCGGCTGCCCAAACTGTTAACAAATCTATGGACGCCTCCCGTCCGGGTCAAGGCGAGCGGAGGAGGAGCTGTGACCGGGCGTCACTTTGTCGAGGAGCGCCGCGGGGATCTCCATCAGGCTCGGAACCGCGCTCCAGAGAATCTTGCAAGAGATTGATCGACCTGGATAAACCTCTGCGATCGCGGCGCGATAGGCGGCGAGCTGCCGCAAATAGGCCGAGGCGACCTGCGAGGCCTGCATGGGCGGCGGGCGATTGCTCTTGTAGTCCAGGATGACGCAGTCCCGCTCCCGCACCAGCAGCCGGTCGATCTGCCCGCTCAGGACCTGGGTGCGGCCGTCCGGCACCCGGAGCGTCGCCACGACCGGCACCTCTGCGAGCGACTCGGGACCGAACAAGGCGGCGAGCTCCGGATCCTTCAGGATCCGCAGGACCTCGGCCTCAATCTCCGCCGCCTGCTCCGGCGCGAGTCCATGGGCGCTGCGGGCGAGGAAGCGTGCCGCCGCCTCCGACCAGGCTGCGCTCGGGACGGAAGGCAGCAACTCCAGGAGGCGATGCACCAGGAGGCCGCGTTTGAAGCGATAGCCCTGGTCGGCACCGACCGGGCTCAGGGTCGCGGGCTCGGGCTCGCTCGGCCGCGAGGGCGCCAGCGGCTGCGGCGGATCGGGCTCGGCGGCGACCTGTGCCTCGGCCCAGGGCGGCAGCGCCGTCTCCTCGGTCGAGAGGCTTGTCTTGATGGCCGCAGGCTCCGGCGCGGCGGTCTGCGGCTCGCGGTAATGAAAGTGGTCGCCGATCCAGCCTTCGCCGGTGGCGATCCCGGTCGGCGCCGGCCAATTCTGGAGCGGAGCCTGGAGCGCCCCCTGGAGCTGCGGGAATGCGGACGCCACCTGCTCGTGCCAGCCAGACCCGGTCGCTGCTTTGGCGGCGAGCCTGCCGCAGACATAGAGCCGATCCTCGGCTCTCGTCAGCGCCACATAGAGCAGACGGTTCGATTCCTTGTGCCGGCGCCGCTGCGCTTCGGCGCGGGCGCGGGCAGTCAGCTCCACGTCGGCGAGCTTGCGCGGCGACCAGAGCGGCAACGCAGGCCCGGCGCCTTCGATCCAGAAGAGGCCGGTCGAGCGGTTGTCGAATTGCGGCTTGTCGGCCAGGAAGACAATCGGCGCCTGCAGGCCCTTGGCGCCGTGCACCGTCATGATGCGCACCTCGTCGGCGGCGGATTCCGCAAGCTCGCGCTTCACGATCGCCGCGGTGGAGCGGATCCATTGCAGGAAGCCCTGGAGCGAGGGCGTGCCGCCGCCGGCATAGGCAAGCGTGAGGTTCAGGAACTCGTCGATCGCCTCGTCGGCTTCCGGCCCGAGCCGGGTGTGGATGCGCTTTCGCCCGCCGCCGGCGCCGAGGAGATCGGCGAAAAGGGCGAAGGGCGAATCGAAATCGGCGCGGGCGAGGTAGCGCCCGAGCAGATCGGCCGCCTCGCGATAGAACAAGGATTGCGGCGCCATCGCGTTCAGCCGCGACCAGACGGAGGCATGGCCACGGTCGACGCAGAGGCGCATGACGTCCTCCTCGTTGAGGCCGATCAGTGGACTCTTCAGCAGCGCCGCCAGGTTGAGGTCGTCCTCCGGCATCAGCAGGAAATCGGCGAAGGCCATCAGGTCCATGACCGCGATGTCCTCCAACAGCCGCAGCCGGTCGATGCCGGAGACGGCGATGTGCCGGGCCTTGAGAGCGCGCACGAGGTTGAGCACGAAGGGATCGCGGGAGCGCACCAGCACCATGATGTCGCCGGCGCGGATCAAGCGGCCGCGCGACTTCAACTCGTCCTGGCCGACGAGGTCGGCGATCTTGGCGGCGATCGCCTGGGCGAGGCGCTCCAGCGGCAACGCGACGCCTGCGGTCACCTGCGGCACAGCCCAGGGCTCGGGATCGGCGACCGCGACGTGCGCGCAGCGCGGCCAGACCTCGACCAGGCCCTCCTGGCCGATCCGCTTCAGCCCGTGGCGCAACGTCTCGTCCGGTTCGAGCACGCCGTCGCGGGCCGGCCCGGCGATCACGGCATCCACCAGCTTCAGCACCGCGCCGGTGGAGCGGAAGGAGACGTCGAGCGGCACGTCGATGAAGGGCGGGCGCGGATCTTGCGGCGTGTATTCGCCGGGCAGCACACGGGCATAGAAGTCGCGCACCTGCCGCGCCGCTTCCGGCTCCGCGCCCTGGAAGCTGAAGATCGACTGCTTCTGGTCGCCGACGGCGAAGATGGTGCGCGGTGCCTTCTCGTCGTCATCGCGCGATCGGTCCTCTTCGGCGCCGAGGCCGGCGAAGAACTCCTCGGTCAGCGCCTTGATCAGAGTCCACTGCTGATTGTTCGTGTCCTGGGCCTCGTCGACCAGGATGTGGTCGATGCCGCCGTCGAGCTTGTAGAGCACCCAAGGCGCGATCCCCGGCCGCAGCAGCAGGTCGCGCGCCTTCAGGATGAGGTCGTCGTAGTCGAGCACCGCGCGCGCGGTCTTCAGCGCGGTGTAGCGGCGGAGGATGTCGAGGGCGAGGATCGCGAGGGCGTGACTGTCGGCAAGGCAATCCGCGGCCCTCCTCCGTTCCGCTACCGCCTGGAGCCGCCGCGCCTCGGTGGCGAGGACATCGGCGACGTCTGGCCATGTCCTGCGGGCAGCCTGACTGGCGAGGGTGGAGCGGAGCTCGTCCTTCTGCGTGAAATAGACCGTGCAATAACTCTCGAAGCTCCCGGCGCGCGTTTCCGCGTCGGCGTCCAACCACTGGCGCAGGATCTCGCCGTGCTCCTTGTCGACCTTGCCGCCATTGGCCAAGGCGTCGGCGGCACGCCGCAACGCCGTGCGATCGAAGGCAATATCTTCACAGGCTTCGGCGATCACGGCCTGCGGCGCGATGTCTTCCGGCACGCCGAGCCGGAGCGCCATGGCGCGGCGCAGGGCCTTCGGCGATGCCATGTGGCCGCGCAAAGTCTCCAGCCGGTCGCGGGCGTGCAGGAAATCGTCCAGCAGCTCCTTCAAGCGGCTCTCATGCATGCGGCCCACCACATGCGCGAGGGCCGCCGCCAGAGTCTGGGATTCCACGGCCCGAGCCGCAATCAGCATCGACTCCCGCGCCTCGAACAGCAGCTCCGCGGCGTCGCGCTCCTCGATCAGGCGGAAATGCGGCGCGACCCGCGCCTCCAGCGGGAAGCGCCGCAGCAGCGACTGGCAGAAGGCGTGGATGGTCTCGATCCGCATGCCGCCCGGCGCGTCCAGCACGACGGCGAAGAGGCCGCGGGCG
>DATKNM010000360.1:0-7133 GCA_035541335.1 Binatia bacterium | reverse complement strand
GGACATTGAACTCCGCGGTCGCGACCGCCTGTGTGGCGCCGCTCCGCACCAGCCCGCCTTCGGCACGGGCGCCCAACGCCAAGCCGAGTGCGTCCAGCAGGATCGACTTGCCGGCGCCGGTCTCTCCGGTCAGCGCCGTCAAGCCGGCCGCGAAGCCGAGTTCCAGCCGGTCGATCAGCACGATGTTTTGGACGGTCAGCCCGACCAGCATCGCGCGATCAATAGGTGCTGTTGTTGACCGTGGATCCGCTGCCGCCCGGCGCGGGCTGGTCCATGGAGGGCGGCGCCGGCGGCTGGACCGGCTGCTCCTCGACCGGCGGCGTCGGCACGGCCGGAGGCGGCGTCGGCAGGTCGGACTGCCCAGGTTGCGTATTTGCCAGCGGCGGCAGCGGCGGCAGGCCGGTGTCCGAGCCCGGATTGTCCTGCTTCGGTTCGGGCGGCGGCGGCCCGGCCGGAATCTTGTTCGGGTCGGTGACGGCGGGCGGCACGTCGGCCGACGCCATGTCGACGCCCTTGCTGGTCAGCAGGTTGTAGGCGTCCTGATACCACTGGCTGCCCGGATAGTTGTAGCCGAGCACCGAGGCGGAGCGTTCCGCCTCGTCCATGACGCCGAGCGCCACATAGGATTCGGTCAGCCGCTCCAGCGCCTCGGGGACGTGGGTCGTGGTCTGGTATTGGTCGATCACGTTCTTATAGCGGTTGATCGCCGCCAAATACTGGCCGCGCTGCTGATAGTAGCGACCGACCGACATCTCCTTGCCGGCGAGGTGGTCGCGCACCAGGTCGAGCTTCAGGGTCGCATCGCGGGCATAGGGCGTGTTCGGAAAGCGCGCGATCACGTCGGAAAGTGCGCGCTGCGCCTCCTCGGTATTCCCTTGGTCGCGGCTCACATCGGCGATCTGCTCGTAGTAGCAGAGCGCCCGCAGATAATAGGCGTAGGCGGCGCCGCGATTGCCGGGATGAAGGTCGATGAAGCGCTCAAGCGCAGGGATCGCGTCGTCGTAGGAGTCGACCAGATAATAGGCGTAGGCCGACATCAGCTGGGATTGGGTGGCCCAGGTGGAATAGGGATGCTGGCGCTCGACCTCGTCGAACAGCTTTGCCGCCTGCTTGGTATTGCCGGCGTTCAGGGTATCGAGGGCATCGTTGTAGAGGATCTCGACCGGGGTGTCCGGAATGTCCGGCTCCTGGCTCTTGCAGCCGGCGAGCGCGATGAGGACCGCAGGTAGGACCATGGGCAGGACGGCCCCGGCCAGCAGCCGGGCCTTGCGACCGCGTCGGTCGCCGGAGGCGCGAGATGGGCGGCCAAAGCCGATCTTGAGACGCACGATTCCGCGGTTCCCTCTTGAGACCGCCGGACTATAGGCGGAGCGCCCCGGCTTCTCAAGTGTGGCCAGGCGGCCATCAACCCATTCGGAATACTGACAAAAAAGAAACGCCCGGCACGCGTTCCGCCGCGTGCCGGGCGAGTCTGGAGAGCACCACTAGGACCCTGGCAGAGCCCGGGACCGGTCAGGGTCCCGGGGTTGCCAGGATCAGTTCGCCTGGCGCCGGAGGAAGGCCGGAATGTCCAGCAAATCCTCCTCGCCGCGGGCGGCGGCGATGCGGTCGGCGGGGTCGAGGTTGAGCATCGGCTGGGCCGCCGGCGCGTCCAGCTTCGGCTCGACCCGCTGCGGTTCGCGGGCCTGGGCGCGCGGCGCCTGGGGCGCCACGGGCTGGGCCTGCGCTCGCTGCGGCTGCGCCGCCGGCTGGCTTGCGATCGGCTGACCGGTCAGGCGCGAGGTCATCTTCTCGAAGAGCGTGCTGCGCCGCGCCGGCTCGGCCGACGATGCAGGCCGGCTGCTCGCCTCCATCGCCTGCGGGGCGATGAAGGGACGATCCTCGGCCGGACGGTGCTCCGCCGTGCGCGGGGCGGCCGCACGCTGCAGATGCGCCATCTCGTCCTTCACCATCGGGCGCGCCGGCTGAGCCTGGAGCGCGGTGGCGCCGATGCTGGAGGTGGTCATGCCGGTGGCCGGCGCCATCGGCCGCGGGGCGGGTGCCGCCGTAGTGAAACCCTGCGCCATGATCGGTGCCGAGGTCGAAGCGGCCGTCATCCCGCCATGGAGCCCGCCCTGGGCGACGATCGGCGCCGGATGCAGCGGCTGGGCCGGCGGCGTCATCTCCATGCGGGCAACGCTGCGGTCATCGGCGGCGACCGAGAGGCCGGGGCCGCTATAAGGTGCCGCCTGCGGCGCCGGGTTGCTGGCGATGACGCTGAGGCTGACACCGCCCGGCATGCTAGGGCGCTGCTGCTGCGCGACCGCCTCGATGCCGGTCGCGACCACCGAGATGCGGATCTTGCCGTCCAGCGACTGGTCGAAGGTCGAGCCGAAGATGATGTTCGCCTCGGGATCGACCTCGTCGCGGATCCGGTTCGCGGCCTCGTCGACCTCGAACAGGGTCATGTCCATGCCGCCGGTGATGTTGATGAGGACGCCGCGGGCGCCCTTCATCGAGACCTCGTCCAGCAGCGGGTTGGAGATCGCGGCCTCGGCGGCGGCGATCGCGCGATTCTCGCCGGTCGCCTCGCCGGTGCCCATCATCGCCTTCCCCATCTCGCCCATCACCGCGCGGATATCGGCGAAGTCGAGGTTGATCAGGCCCGGCATGACCATGAGGTCGGTCACGCCGCGGACGCCGGAATAGAGCACCTCGTCGGCCATCTTGAAGGCGTCGGCGAAGGTGGTCTTCTCGTTGGCGACCCGGAACAGGTTCTGGTTCGGGATGATGATGAGCGTATCGACGTACTGCTGCAGTTCCTGAATCCCCGATTCGGCGAGCCGCATGCGGTGCGCGCCCTCGAAGTGGAACGGCTTGGTGACGACGCCGACGGTCAGGATGCCCTGCTCCCGGGCGATCTGCGCCACCACGGGTGCCGCACCGGTGCCGGTGCCGCCGCCCATGCCGGCGGTGATGAAGGCCATGTTGGAGCCGGCCAGCTGCTCGGCGATCTCGCGCACCGCCTCTTCGGCGGCGACGCGGCCGACGTCGGGACGGGCGCCCGCGCCGAGCCCCTTGGTCACGGTCTGGCCGAGCTGGATGCGCCGCTCGCACATGCTCTGCTGCAGCGCCTGCGCATCGGTGTTGGCGATCAGGAACTCGACGCCCTCGAGCTGGGCGCGAATCATGTTGTTGACCGCGTTGCCGCCCGCACCGCCGACTCCGATCACGGTGATTCGGGGCCGGATGTCGAACGGATCCTGCGGAAGAGAGAGATTGAGAGTCATGAGTGGTGCCTCCTTAGAGTTTTGATGGTCGTTGATCAGAAGTTCTCTTTCAACCAAGAACCGAACCGCCCGAACAATCCGAAGCTCGGAACATGCTGGGAGCGGCTTGATTTCAGGGTTTCAGGCTCTGCCTGCAATGCGTAGTTCAACAGGCCCGCAGCGGTCGCGAAGGCCGGTCCGCCGGTGGAATCAGCAAGACCGTGAATGCGAATCGGACGACCCATGCGCACTTGCTTGTCGAGCACGAGCGCTGCGAGCTCGCGCACGCCGCCCAATTGGCTGCCGCCGCCGGTCAGCACGACTCGCCGGCCGGCGATCTTGTCGAAGCCCGAGGCTTCGAGTCGCGAGCGCACCAGCTCGAAGGTCTCCTCGAGCCGGGGCTGCACGATGCCGATCAGGATCGAGCGCGGGATCGGGTTGGTGATGCCCGCCTCCTCCTCGCCCACCTGGGGAACCTGGATGATCTCGCGCTCGTCCGCCGGGGTCGCGAGGCAATTGCCGTAGAGCGTCTTCATGCGCTCGGCATGCGCCAGCGGCGTCGAGAGGCCGCGGGCGATGTCGTTGGTGACATGCGCGCCGCCGATCGCGATCGAATCGGTATAGACCACGTGGCCATCGAAGAAGACGGCGATCGAGGTCGTGCCGGCGCCGAGGTCGATGACGGTGACGCCGAGATCCATCTCGTCCTCGACCAGGGTCGCAAGGCCCGAGGCGTAGGGCGAGACCACCAGCGCCTTGATCTCCAGATGGCAGCGCGAGACGCAGTTGGTGAGGTTCCGGACGGCGCCGGCCGCCGCGGTCACGACATGCATATCGACGCCCAGCCGGTCGCCGAACATGCCGCGCGGGTCGCGTATGCCGCGCGAGCCGTCGATCGAATAGCCGACCGGGATCGAATGGATCAGGCGCCGCTCGACGCTGCCGTTGATCTGGGCGCCCTGCATCAGGACCCGCTGCAGGTCGTGGTCGCCAATCTCGCGGCCCGAGAGCGGCACCTCGACACCGATGGTCTGCGACGCGGGATAACCGCCGGAGAGGTTGATGACCACGTCGGTGATCGTCTCCTCCGCCATCTGCTCCGCCGCATGCACGGTCGAGAGCACGGCCATCTCCGCCTGCTCCATATCGACGATGGCGCCGGTGCGGACCCCGCGGGAGATCTGGTGTCCGATCCCGACCACGTTCGGCTTGCCGTCCTCGGCGAGGCGCGCGATGAAGCAGCAGATCTTGCTGGAGCCGACGTCGACGGCGGCGATCAGGCCGTTCTTGGTCGCGATTCTCGGCTTCTTCATACCCGTTCCCCCAAAACCCTGTTCACGTCCCGATCCCTCTTCATGTCTCGTTGCTCTTGACCGCTGGAGCCTGCTCGACCGGTGCCGCCGGATGCCCTTGCCGCACCACGACACGGTCGGGCTGGCGCAGATCGACGATGGTGATGTCCTTGTCGAGGAGGTCGTTCTTGCGGTTGAGGTCGGCGAAGCGCCGCCAGGCGTCGGCGGCGCCCTCCTCCGGCAGCTTCACATCGACGTCGTTGTCCATCCGGATGTTCCAGCGCCGCTTGCCGACCAGCACCGCCGCCGTCACGTGGTCGCGGAGATCCGGCTCCTCGGCCAGGATCCCGAACAGGTCCTGCGCCCTCTTCGGCGCGTCGTCGCCGACGATGATCAGCAGCTTCGCGTACTTCGTCAGATTCGCAGTCTCGATCACGTCGCCGTTCTGGCTGACGAGAAAGAGCTTCTGGTTCCGCTGCCAGAGCGCCATCGGCTCGGCCTCGGTCACGGAGACGATGAGCTTGTCCGGGAAGCGGCGCTCGACGCTGGCGCTGACGATCCACGGCAGGTCCTCCAGCCGCTGGCGGACGGCGTCGATGTCGATGCCGAGGATCGGATCGCCGCGATTGGCCCGGACCGCGGTCAGGATGTCGGTGGTCGCGGTCTCGCCGCGACCTTGGACCTGCACCTCCTGCAGCGCCAAGCCGGACTCCGCCGTGAGGTTGAGCAGGCCCCGGCGGGCACTCTCGACCGCGGCCATCAGCGCACCGCTGGTGATCGACCAATAGACCGGCGCCACCACCGCGAGCACCCCGGCGATACCCATCCCGAGGCGCAAAGCGCGCCGTGTCGCGGCGCCGCGCAGATGCGGGCGCAGGTCGTCGCGCTTCGGCATCTTCGCGCCCGCAGGACCGAAGCGCGGGCCGGCTTGCGGCGCGCCGAGGGGCAGCTGCGGTGCCGCCTTGCTTTTCACTCGTCCCATGCCGCGTGCTCCACCATCCAGCTCACGAGTTCGGGATAAGAGATGCCGAGATGCCGTGCCTGCTCCGGCACCAGGCTCAGCGCCGTCATGCCCGGCTGGGTGTTGATTTCCAGCAGGTACAGGCCATCGATAGCACTGCCGTTGCTCTTGCTGTCGTCCCAGCGGAAGTCCGCGCGGGCGACGCCGCGGCAGCCGATCGAGCGATAGGCGACCAGCGCCATCTGCATGGCCTCGTCATAGACCGGCTTCGGCAGCGGCGCCGGGCAGAGGTGCTCGGTCATGCCCTCGGTGTACTTGTTCTTGTAGTCGTAGAAGCCGGACTTCGGCCTGAGCTCGGTGACCGCCATGGCATGATCGCCCATGACGCCGACGGTGAGCTCGCGGCCCGGGATGTAGCGCTCGCAGAGCACGCGATCGCCCTTCGGCCAGTCCGCCGATTGCAGCGGGTTGGCGTTGTCGCCCGGCAGCACGATGTGCACGCCGACGCTGGAGCCCTCGTTGGCCGGCTTCAGCACATAGGGCCGCGGCAACGGATCGCCCTTCAGGTAGTCGGCCTCCGAAAGCTCGACGCCCTCGGGACAGCGGAGGCCGTTGGAGGCGAAGATGCGCTTGGCGACGGGCTTGTCGATCGCCAGCGCCGAGGCCATGACGCCGGAATGCGTGTAGGGGATCTTCAGGAGATTGAGCAGACCCTGGATGTCGCCGTCCTCGCCATGCCGGCCGTGCAGCGCGTTGAAGACGACCTGCGGCTTCTGCGCCAGTAGCTTGGCGATCACATCCTGGATCGGACCGGTGACGTCGAGGGTCTCGACCGCATAGCCCGCCTGCTTCAGCGCCTCGGCGCAATTGGCGCCCGAGGCCAGCGAGACCTCGCGCTCCACCGAGTAGCCGCCGAGCAGGACCGTCACGCGCTTCATGCGCGGCCCTCCACTTTGACCGCAAGCGGCGAATCCGCCGGCACGCCGATGCGCTTGATTTCCCATTGCAGCTCGACGCCGGACTGTGCCTTCACCCGGCGCCGCACTTCCTCGCCCAGCGCCTCGAGATCGGCGGCGGTCGCGGTGCCGGTGTTGATCAGGAAGTTGCAATGCTTCTCCGAGACCATGGCTCCACCGATCGCGAGGCCGCGGCAGCCGGCGGCGTCGATCAGCTCCCAGGCCTTGCGGCCGGAGGGATTCTTGAAAGTCGAGCCGCCGGTCCGACTCTTGATCGGCTGCGTGGCCTCGCGCGACTCCGTGATCTGGTCCATTTCGGCGGCGATGGTAGCCGGATCGCCGCGGGTGCCGCGGAACGTCGCCTGTGTGAAGATACAATCGGCCGGCGCGCCGCTGTGGCGATAAGCGAAGCCCAAATCCGCCTTGCTCAACACATGGATGCGTCCGGCGCGATCGACGGCGCGCGCTTCGATCAGGGCGTCCTTAACCTCGCGACCGTAAGCGCCGCCGTTCATCCGCACGGCACCGCCGATGCTGCCGGGAATGCCGGAGAGGAACTCGAGCCCGGCGAGGCCGGCGGCGGCGGCATGTTCCGCGACGGTAACGTCGAGCGCCGCGGCGCCGGCGATGACGCCGGTTGGCTCGACCTCGATCGCATTGAAGCCGCGCGCGAGTT
>DATKNM010000359.1:0-12029 GCA_035541335.1 Binatia bacterium | reverse complement strand
CGGAGCAGGGTGGTCTTGCCGCAGCCGGAGCGGCCGACCACGGCGACGAACTGCCCTGGCGCGATCGTGACCGAAAGTCCGCGCAGCACCCGGCGGTCGCCGAACGACTTCTCGACGGCCTCCAGCCGGATCGCAACGCTCTCGCCGCGGCGTGCTTCCAGATTACGCTCTGCGGTACTCCAGCCGGCATCCGTTTCGAGCTCCATGTCCCGCTGTCCGGCGTATACCGTGGCCCAGTTCATGCCGCCACCGCGTGCTGGGGTTGGAACGAGGGATGCCAGGCGAGCGCCCGCTGCTCCAGCCAGCGCGTCACCACGTCGGCGAACTTGCCGAGGAGCGCATAGACGATGATGCCGAGCAGCACGACGTCGGTTTGCAGGAACTCGCGCGCATTCATGGTCATGTAGCCGATCCCCGCCTGGGCCGAGATCGTCTCGGCGACGATCAGGGTCAGCCACATGATGCCGAGCGCATAGCGCAGCCCGACCAGGATCGACGGGAGTGCGCCCGGCAGGATGATCCGCCAATAGAGCGCGGCGGCCCCGAGGCCGTAGACCCGGCCCATCTCGACGAGGCCGCGATCGACCATGCGGATGCCGTGGAAGGTGTTGAGGTAGATCGGGAAGAGCACGCCGATCGCGACCAGGAACACCTTCGCATCCTCGCCGATGCCGAACCACAGGATGACCAGCGGGATGATCGCGAGATGCGGCACGTTTCGCAGCATCTGCAGCGAGGAATCGGTCAGCTTCTCCGCAATCGGCAAGGCGCCGTTCATGACGCCGAGCCCGAAGCCGATCCCGCCGCCGATCACGAGGCCGTAGAACGCACGCCGCGTGCTGATCAGCGTGTGATGGATGAGCTCGCCGTTCTCGATGTTGGTCCAGAAGGCGAGCGCCACCGCGCTCGGGGCCGGCAGGATCCGGGCGGAGATCCAGCCCATGCGCGCGCCGATCTCCCAGCCGATCACGATCAGGACCGGCAGGGTCCAGGCGATCAGGAAATCGAGCAGAGCGCGGGGGGCCACCTTGGGTTTCGGCATCAGGAGCCGAGCTTCACGACCGCATCGCTGACGGCGATCGGCTGCGGAATGAGGCCGAGCTTGTAGAAGGTGTCGGCGATCTTCTGCTGCTCGGCGACCACATCCGGCGTCAGCGGGGCGACGCCATAAGCCTGGCGCACCACCGCCACCTCCAGGATGTCGGCCGGGATGCCGACCTTCGGGCTCAGCATGGCGGCGACGCCCTTCGGGTCGGCCTTGGCCCAGGCGTCGATCGCCGCCAGTTGCGTCCCGATGATGTCGATCACCTTCGGGTTGGCCTTGGCGAAATCGCGCGAGGCCAGGAAGAACTGGTGGTTGGAGACCAGGTCCTGCCCGTCGGCCTTCTTGCCGTCGGCGAGGATGCGGGCGCCGGTGGCGGCTTCGGCGGCGGCGTAGAACGGATCCCAGATCACCCAGGCATCGACCGCGCCTTGCTCGAAGGCGGCGCGTCCGTCGGCCGGCGCCAGATAGACGGGCTCGATGTCCTTGACCGTGAGCCCGGCCTCTTCCAGCGCGCGCACCAGCAGATAGTGCACGTTGGAGCCTTTGTTCAGCGCCACCTTCTTGCCTTTCAAATCGGCGACCGACTTCAGCGGCGAATCCTTCGGCACCAGGATCGCCTCGCCTTTCGGCGCCGGCGGCTCGTAGCCGACATAGATCAGCGGCGCGCCGGCCGCCTGGGCGAAGATCGGCGGCGCCTCGCCGGTCGTGCCGTAATCGATCGCGCCGACGTTGAGCGCTTCGAGGAGCTGCGGGCCGCCGGGAAACTCGGTCCAGGTCACCTCGAAGCCAAGCGGCTGCAGCGCGGTCTCGAGCGCGCCTTTCTCCTTCAGCAGCACGAGGGTGCCGTATTTCTGAAAGCCGATGCGGAGCGTCTTGGCGTCGGCCCGCGCGTGGCGCAGCGGCCAGACGGCGGTTGCGGCGAACATGGTCGAGGTGATCATCAGCGCGCGGCGATTCATCTCGGGCCTCCTCAACAGCGATCCGGTTGGGTCCCCATCACGAAACCCGACTGATCCGGTCGCGTAAATCGAGTTATGCTTAGCCTCACCCCCAATAAATCTCGCTCGTTCGCCGCGCGGCGCGGACTTAAGGGATTCGGCAGCACGCAGCAGGCTGGAGTCCCCGATGAACCTCTTCACGTCGTTCGCCCTCGGATCCATCCCCCTCGCCAACCGCTTGGTCATGGCGCCGATGACGCGGAACCGCGCGGCGCCGGGCGGCCTCGCGACCCGGCTGATGGCGCAGTATTACGAGCAGCGGGCCGGCGCCGGCCTGATCGTCACCGAGGCGAGCCAGGTTTCGTCGGATGGAGTTGGGTATCCCGGCACGCCCGGCATCCACGATCCGCTGCAGGTCGAGCATTGGCGGCAAGTGACCGACCGCGTCCATGCGCGGGGCGGCACGATCTTCCTGCAGCTCTGGCATGCCGGCCGCGCCTCGCATCCCGCGCTGCAGCCGGAAGGCGCCCGACCTTTGGCGCCCTCGGCGATCGCGCCGGCGGGCAAGGCCTTCACCGGAAAGGGCATGCTGCCCTTCGAGACGCCGCGTGCGCTCGAGAGCGGCGAGATCGCAGGGATCGTGCATCAGTTCGCCGCGGCGACAAGGAACGCCCGGGCCGCCGGCTTCGACGGCGTCGAGATTCATGCCGGCAGCGGCTATCTGATCGACCAGTTCCTGCGCGACGGCTCGAACCGGCGCAGCGATCACTACGGCGGCACGGTCTCCAATCGCGCGCGCTTCCTCATCGAGGTAGTGACGGCGGCGGCGGTCGCCTGGGCGCCGGACCGCGTCGGCGTGCGGATCTCGCCCTGGCTCGACTTCAACGACATGCGCGATTCCGATCCCGCCCGACTCTTCGCCCATGCGGCGCGCGAGCTCGGCCGGTTCGACCTCGCCTATCTCCACCTGGTGGAAGCCGCGGAGGCGGGACGCCACGATGTCGAGCGTCACCTGGCGCCGCTCGTCCGGCGCCTCTTTCCCGGGCCGCTGATCGTCAACGAGGGCTACGACCGCGATCTTGCCGAGCGCGCGATTGCTTCCGGCGCGGCCGACCTTGTGGCATTCGGCGCGGCCTTCCTCGCCAATCCCGATCTCACCGAACGCTTTCGCCGCGGCGCCGGCCTCAACGCCCCGGACCGCAAGACCTATTACGGCGGCGACGCCCGGGGCTTCGTGGACTATCCCACGCTGGACGAAGCCGAAGGCGCTGCCGCCTGATTCCCTACGACTGATCCTCTACGACTGCGCCGCCTGCCGTCGTGACGGCGCCGCGACGTTGGCGATCACCTCGCCGAAGGGACCCCTATTGCGCGCCGGGCCCAGGTCGTTGCCGGTGGTGGCTTTCAGCGGCAACAGCGGGAACACCAGCTCGGCGAAACGGTAGCATTCCTCGAGATGCGGATAGCCGGAGAGGATGAACCGGTCGACGCCGAGGTCGATGTACTGCTGCATCAGGTTCGCGACCTCCTCCGGGTTGCCGACCAAAGCCGTGCCGGCGCCGCCGCGCACCAGGCCAACGCCGGCCCAGAGGTTGGGATGGATCTCCAGCTTGTCGCGGCGACCGCCGTGCAGTGCGGCCATGCGGCTCTGGCCCACGGAATCCATGCGGGCGAAGGCCTGCTGCGCCGTGGCGATGGTCTCGTCATCGAGCCGGCTGATGAGCCGGTCGGCGGCGGCCCAGGCCTCGGCCGAGGTCTCGCGCACGATCACATGGAGCCGTATGCCGAAGCTCAAGGTCCGCCCGCGCACGGCAGCACGCCGCTTCACCTCGGCGATCTTTTCCGCGACCGCAGCCGGCGGCTCGCCCCAGGTGAGATAGACGTCGCAATGCTCGACCGCCACGTCCTGGCCGGCGCTGGAGGAGCCGCCGAAATAAAGCGGCGGATAGGGCTGCTGCACCGGCGGATAGAGCAGCTTCCCTTTCTCGA
This sequence comes from Binatia bacterium, assembly GCA_035541335.1. GTDB lineage: Bacteria > Pseudomonadota > Alphaproteobacteria > Dongiales > Dongiaceae > Dongia. The sequence continues at coordinate 8,057 of DATKNM010000359.1, read as the reverse complement.
CGCTGTGATGCTGGCCCTTGAAGTTCGTCTCTTCGCCGCTCAGCAGCGCCTTCCAGATCGCGAGATACTCGGCCGTGACCGCATAGCGCAGGTCGTGGTCCATGAAGACGCCGTCGCCGCGAAGCTCTGCGGAATCGCCGCCGGCGACCACGTTCACCAGCAGCCGGCCGTTGGAGAGCCGGTCGAGGGTCGCCGCCATGCGCGCCGTCATCGCCGGCTCGGAGAGGCCGGGCCGGACGGCGACCAGGTAACGCAGGCGCTCGGTCAGCGGCACCATGGTCGAGGCGACGATCCAGGAATCCTCGCAGGAGCGGCCGGTCGGGATCAGCACGCCGAAATAGCCGAGCTCGTCGGCGGCGCGGGCGATCTGGCCGAGGTAACCGAGCGTCACGTGCCGCGCGCCGACGTCGGAGCCGAGATGGCGTCCGTCGCCGTGGGTCGGCAGGAACCAGAGGACGTCGGTGTTGCCGGAGGTCTTGCTCTTGCTCATGGGGGAATGCGCTCCAAATTCCGAAAGGGAGAGGCGCGCCCATGATCCTCCGCGCGAGGCGAAGGACAATCGAGCATTCCTCGCGGCAAGCGCGAGGAAATCTCGGGCGATCAGGTTGGATCGGTGAAGTCGGCCGCGCGTTTCAGCGCGGCGGGATCTCGTCGTTGGCCGGAACCGGATTCGGCTGCTCGCTGGTGCGATAGTCCTGCAACCGCGTGGTGCGGAGGCCCCGGAGACCATGACGATCGATCGAGCGCTGCCAGGAGAGGAACTCCTCGACCGAAAGCGTGTAGCGCTGGCAGGCCTCCTCGAGGCTGAGCACGCCGGCGCGCACGGCCGCGACCACCTCGGCCTTGCGCCGGATCACCCAGCGCTTGATGCCGGGTGGCGGAAGGTCCTCGATGCGCAGCATGCGCCGGTCGCCCGGCCGGTTGAGGCTGGGCTTCGGCGGTACCGGTGCCGGCGTGTGATTCGGCCTCATAATGGTTCCGGGCAACGTCCAAGTTCGGACAGGCTAGCCAGCGCCGCTTAACAAACTCCTAAGCGCCTATAACCCAGGGATTAATGTAAAATTGTAGGCATCCCGGGTTGCGGCCAGGAACAGCGCGGTTTTGCTCAGGTTCCGCTGGACGTATCGGAGTTGGAATTGGAATTGGAATCCGGATTCGAGCCGGAATCGGAGGTCGTCGTGCTGTCGGCCGGCTTGGAGATGCCGAGCACCTCGCTGAGCGGGATGGTGACGTCGCCGAGCTTGAGGCTGACCGTCCCGTCGGAAATTTCCGCCGAATCGACCTTGCCGTAGGTGGTCATCGGCGCGTCGTAGGACTTGCCGTTGGCATCCTGGTAGCTGACCGAGACCGAATAGGCGCCGTCCGGAAGCTGATTGCCGAAATAGTCGGTGCCGTCCCATTCGACCGGATGGGTGCCGACCGTGGCATCGACCTGCTTCAGCATCACGATGTTGCCGGAGGCATCCATGATCTTCAGCGTGGCGGCGCCGGAGGTGTGCTCGATCTTGTAGTCGAACTTGGCCTTGCCGCTCTGCAGCGGCAGCTGGTCGCTGTTCGCCGAGATGGTGGTGCCGACGAAGCCGACGGCGCCATACGCATTCGCGGTCGATTGCAGGCCGATCAACTGGTCGAGCTTCTTGTTGCCGTTGATCTGCTGCTCCACGTTGGAGAACTCGACCAGCTGCTGGGTGAACTGGGTCGTGTCCATGGGGGACAGGGGATCCTGGTTCTTCAGCTGGGTGGTCAGCAGGGTCAGGAAATTGGTGTAGTCGCCGCTGAGGCTGCTCAGGGCATCGCCGCTGGACTGGCTGGACGAGGAGGACGAGCTGCTGGAGCTCGAGGCGGCATTATTTGCCTGCTGCTGTTGCAGGATGTTGAAGACGGAATTGCCGGTCGTGTCCGTCGCCGTCGTGGTGGTCATCGCTCGATCCTCGCCTCAGCTCTCTGCTTCAAGTCTCCAGGTCCACGAAGCCGTCCGCGGTCGCCACCACGTCGGCCCGGCTGGGCTGGCTGGCGGCCTCCTGCGGCCCGTTTCCGGCGGCACCCTGGCCGGTTCCCTGGCCCGCGGCACCATTCTGGGCATTCCCGCCCTGGCCGCCGCTGTCGCGCAGGCTGAAGGACAGGCTGCCGCTGTTGGTCTGCAGCCCTGCGTCTTGCAAGGCGCGTTCCAACGCCTTCGAATCCCGCTGCAGCAGGTCCAGGGTGCCCGGGCGGTCCACGACCACGGTCGCGGTCACATTCTTGTCCTTGTCCACGTCGAGCTTGATCTCCACCCGGCCGAGCTCGGCCGGCTGGAGATCGACGGTCAGGCGGTTGGTGCCGTTCTGCATGGCGCTCTGGATCTGGACTGCGATCTGCTCGTGGGCCGGCGGTAACTGGATGCTCTGCCGGAGCTCCGCCAGGAAGGCGGCCTGCCGCGCCGCCGCACCGTTCGAGAGATTGGCCGCGGCGCCGGAGCCGAGATACTGGGACCAGGTCGAGAATTCACCGTCGCTGGTGGCGCCGGTCGTGGTTCCTGCCGTCACGGAAAGCTCCTCCGGGAGATCGCTGTTGTAGTTCGGCCCCGCCCAGGCGGCGGCCGCGCCGTTCTTCACCGGCTGGATCGCCGCCGCAGTGGCCGGAGTCACGCTCTGACCCGGCGCCGTATTCGCGACGACGTTCTGCGCCGCGGCGTTGCGCGGCTTTGCGTTCGACGTATTGCTGCGGCCGGCATCCGCGGGGGATTCGGCCTTGGTCTGGACCTCGGCGATGGGATTTGGCGCCGAGGGATCCTCGGTATTGTCTTCGGTCGTCGTCGTCACGCCCGTGCCGTTGGCTGACGATTGGGTCTTGGCGACGTCGGCGATCACGGCGCCGAAGGTCAAGCCCGCGGTGCTCTGCCCGCCCAACTGCTGGGCGGTGCCGGGTGCGGTGATCGGCTGCCCGGCCTGCAGCAGGGCTGCCTGTAGCGCGGCCTGCGCGGCATTCCCCTTGCCGCTGAGCAGCAGGTCGCCGGTCCCGCTCGCCGTCGCGCTTGCAACCGCCTGTTGCTGCGTCGGCGTCAGCAGGGCGAGGAGCGCCGTCAGATCACCGCCGCTCAGCTCCAGCACGTTGTCCTTCGCCTGGGACGGGTTCTGCGAACCGTCATCCTCAGTGTCCTCTTCGGAATCGCCGCCAGTCGTGGACTGGTCCTCGGCCTTGGTCGCAACTTTCTGGCCGCCGCTATCCGTGCCGGCGGCCGGAGCAGCCGTCGCCCTGTCGGACTGCTCCGGGGAGTCGTCGGCTGCATGCGCGACGGTGTTCTGTTGGGTGGCAGGCCTGCCACCGGACGGCGCGGTCTGCGTCGTCGCAGACGTCACCACGTCGTCCCGTCGCTTCGCGATACGCTGGCGTGGCGGATCGCTCTGCGTCGCGCTCCCATTGGCGATCTCACTCCGGCTGGCGTCGTCGGGACGGCTGGTCGGACGATCCGGCGTCGCCGTGCGGGCCGACCAGCCGGTCTGAGGGCCGGCGTCGCGCTTGGCGAGCTGCTGGTCCAGGATCTGCGCGAAGGCATCGCCGGAATCGACGCCGTTGGCATTGGCGCCGGGATTGCGGCTGAAGGCGTTCGCCGCCTGGGAGAAGAGGGTGTCGAAACGGAGCTGGTCCATGCCGCCTGCTTCAGGTCAGGAAATTCACCAGCGACAGCCGGCCCGTGGTGCCGACCGCACTGAACACCGCTTGGAGCTGTGTCTGCGCGCTCTGGATCTTGGCCGCGACCTCGTTCTGGTCGATGCCTTCGATCTTGCTGGTGCTGTCCTTGTTGACGTTGATCTGGGTCTGGTGCGCGACCGTGGTGGCCGACATCAGCGTGTCGTTGACCGTGTTGTTGGCGTGGAGCGCGCGAAGCCCGTCGAGCGCGTCCTTCATCAGGCCCTGCGCCTGGGTGACCTTGGCTTCATACTGATCGGGATCCTGCACCGCCGACTGCGCGATCCGCAGCGACATGATCATCTTCTGGATCGCCGGCGCGTTGGCGGAAAAGGTGTAGTTGAGGGTCAATTGGTCGGCGATGGTGATCGAGGCCTGGTCCCAGGCGAGGTCGGAATCGCCCGCCGCCTGATGCGTGCTGTAGTCGGTCGGCTTCGGATCGATCACCACCTGCGGCCGCGTCACGGTCGCCTCGGTGTCGAGGGCGACGCCTCCGGTATTGGCGGTGATGGTGAACGTGCCGGTGCCGGTCGGCCCGGGCGAAGCGGTGACGCCCATCGGCGGCGTCGCGGCGTTGATCTGTGCCGCGAGCGCGATGGCGATCGTGTCCATGTCCGGTTCGGTGCCGTTCGTGGTGTAGCGCACGGTGCGGCCGTTGACGCTCGCCTCGTAGACGTCGCCGGTCCGCCCGACCACGCCGGAAAGCTGCACCTGGTCGGTCTGCGGCGTCGCGCCGGCGGCGATGTTGGCCACCAGTGTAGTCGTCGTCGGCGCCAGGCTCGGCTGGCCGACATCCGTCGTCAGCGCCGCGGTGTAGGTGAAGGGCGTGCCCGGCGTGTTCGACGTTAGCGACAATTTGCCGTTCTGGACCGCGGCGGTGATGCCGAGGCCGGCGGCGTTGATCTGGCTGACGAACTTCGCGGCGATGTCGGCCTCGGTGTCGTACTGGTTCGTGGTGACGGTGAAGGGTCCGCCGACCGGCGCCGTGAAGTTGATGGTGTAGACGTCGCCGTTGTCGCCGTTGAGGCTGGGGAAGCCGACCTGCTCCACCTGGGCGACCGGGACGACGGTGCGCTGGGTGGTCTTGACCGTGGCGGCGTCCTCGACCGCGGCGTTGGAGACGAAGGCGGTCGGGTTGGTGAGCTGCAGCTGGCCGCCGCCGATGTTGCTGGCGGTCACGGAGAAGGGCGGCTGGTAGGCGTTGATCTGGTTGATGAGGCCGTTGACCACGTCGTCGATGCCGGTCTCCTTGCCGGTGGTGCGATAGGTCAGCGTTACCGGCGAGACATGGGCCGGCGGATCGGTGATGGTGATGCTGAACTGCTCACCGATCGTGCCGACCGGGCCGGAGAAGGTCGCGACGTCGGTCTGGTTCGCGGTGATCGGCACGTTGGGCTGCACCGTCGCGATGGTCGAGGGCGTCGGATCGGTGCCGGTGAGGCTGGCGGTGAAGGCGGTGCCGGCGGTGGCGGAGGTCAGGGTGAAGCCGTTGGCGTCGATGTCGCTGACATTGACGACGCCGGTCAGCGCCGGGAGCGTGCTGTAATAAGTCGCGACCTGGTTCGCCACCTGCTGCGCGGTCAGCGGCCCGTTGACGGTGAAGTTGTTGCCGTTGACGGTGAAGGTTTCGCTCTGCGTGGCGCCGAGATCGTCCGCCGTCACCCGCATCTGCTGCAGGATCGTGCCCGGGGCGAGCTGGCCGGTGGTGGCGCTCGACGCCGAGTTCTTGCTGCCGGTCGGGTCGGGCAGCTTGGTCAGGTCCACGACCGGAGCATTGCTGCCGGCGGAGAGGCCGCCGAACAGGTAGCGGCCGTTGATCTGCTGGTTCAACAGCGTCTGCACCGAGGTCAAGGCGCCGGAGACCTCGCTCACGATCGGCGAGATCTTCCCGGCCCGGGTCAGCGTGGAGGTCATGGTGTTGGCGGTGCCGCCGGTGATGTCGGCGACCGAGGTCGTAACCTGGAAGTTCGGCCCGGGCGTGCGGCCGGTCAGCACCAGCTGGTCGCCGCTGGCGGTGGCGGTGGCGGCAAGCGGCGGCTGGTGGCTGTTGATCTGGCTGGCGAGGTTGCCGGCGATCTCGTCGAAGCTGCCCTCGGTGCCGTTGGTGACATAGGTGAACAGCGTGCCGTCCACCGAGATCTTGTAGATGTCGCCGACGTCGCCGACATCGCCGGTGAAGGCGACGGTGTTCTGCTGCTTGGTCGGCGGATCGGAATCCGGCGAGGTGAAGGCCTGCAGCATGTTCGAGGAGATGGTCTCGAGCTGGGAGAAGATCTGGTCGTAGCTCTTGACGTCGGTCGAGGCGGCGTTGGTGGTATCGATGTAGCTCTGGCGCTTGGTCTCGTCCGCGCGCAGCGTCAACAGGCTCTGGGCGTCCGAGCCGTAGGTGACCAGGTTGGTGGACTTGGTGCCGCTGGCAAGCTGCTGGTTGAGCTGGTCCAGCGTCGTTTGCAGGCTGCGGAAGCCGCTGACGTTGGAGAGATAGACCGCATAGGTGCTGTAGGAGTTGATCGACATGACTTACCTCGCGACCGCCGATTCCAGCGTGTCGAACATCTGCTGCACGACGCTCAGCAGCCGGGCCGATGCGGCATAGGCGTTCTGCAGGATCTGCAGGTTGGCGATCTCCTCGTCCAGGTTGACGCCGGTATCGGCCTGGTAGCGCTGGGTGGACATGTTGAGCGCGTCGGTGTTGAAGCTCGCCTGGTCGCTGACCTGCTTCGCGCCGGAGATCGAGTTGCCGACCACGCCGGTCATCATCCCGGAATAGGAGACGCCGGTCAGGGCGACGCCGGTCGCCATGAAGTTGCGATCGGTGGTGGTCAGCGCGTTGACGACGTCGGAGGCCGAGTTCTTCTTCAGCTGCAGCGAGCCGTCGAGCAGCGCGGCGTTGACCTGGAAGTCGTAGCGGTTGGTGCCGGTGAAGAGGCTGCCGGCGAGCTCCGGCACCTGGTTGTTGACGGCGGTCTTCACCGTGAAGGCCTGGCCGCTGTTGTTGCTGATCAGCTGCAGCGAGGCGCTGCCCGGCACCGCCGTGATGCCGATCGTCGTGTCGGCGTTGATCTGGCCGGCGAGCTGGGCCGCGATCTGGTCCAGGCTCTTGTCGGCGTCGGTCGCCGTGTAGCTGAAGGTCTTGCTGTTGACCACCACCGAGAACACGTCGCCGGTCTGCAGCGTGCCGCTGAGGCTGACCGTCGTGTACTGGCTCGAGGAGGCGGTGGCCTGCACCGTGGTCTGGTAGGAGGCGGAGACGCGCTGGCTCAGGCCGGCGGCATTGTAGGCGGCGGCGAGGGTCGGCGGCGTGCCCTGGGTCGTGGTCAGGGCGGCGACCATCATGTCGAGCTGGGACCGCAGCTTCTGGACCACCTGGGTCGCCGGGTCCATGTTGACCGGGCTGTTGGTGCCGGTGCTGTCCAGGCGGAAATTGAGGAGCGCGTGGATCCGGCCGCCGGAGAGCTGGCTGTCGATCACCGTGCCGTCATCGACCTTGGTGACGTTGGTGCCGTTATAGGCGAACAGGCTCGGCGGCCCGTCCAGCAGCTGCAGGCCGCCGGCGGTGAACAGCGAGACCGAGCCGTCGCTCTGCTCGACGGTGCGGACGTCCACGTACTGCGCGATCTGCTTCACCAGGTTGTCGCGCTGATCGGTGAGGTCCGCCGCCGAGGAGGTGTTGGTGCCGGCGGTCTTCAGCTGCAGGTTCACCTGGAACAGCTGCTTCAGCAGGTCGTTGAGCTTGTTGACCGAGTTGGTGATGTCGGTGCGGACGTCCGCGTCGACCTGGTCGACGCCGCTGGCGATGGTGTGGATCTGGTCGGCGATCTGCTGGCCGGAGCCGATCACCGCCTGCTGGGCGGCGGTCGAATCCGGTTCCGACTGGAAATCCTGCCAGGCGCTGGTGAAGTCGTTCATCAGGTTGGTCAGCGCCGACTGGTCGGCGGTGGTGCCGAGCAGGTCCTGGATCCGGGAGAGGTATTCGTTGGAGGCGTCGGTGGCGCCGGCATCGGCGGTCTGCGCCTCGACCTGCTTCCGCAGCGAGACCGAGACCGCGTTCTTGTAGCCGCCGATGATGACGCCACCGACCTGGCCGTTGCCGAAGGCGACGGATTCGGTGTCGAGCGTCTTCCGGGTATAGTTCGGGTCGTTGGCGTGCGCGATGTTCGCCGAGACCAGCTGCACCTGCGCCTGGTTGACGCGCAGCGCCGAAATCGCCGAATTGAGCGCCGAGGTAAGCGACATGGCGGGTGCTCGCTACGATCCCTTTAGCGGATGATGTTGATGACGTCCTGCAGCATCTGGTCGGCGGTCGTGATGACCCGGGTGTTGGCCGAATAGGCGCGCTGGGTGACGATCATCTTCGAGAACTCCTCGGCGATGTCCACGTTGGAACC
>DATKNM010000358.1:0-3458 GCA_035541335.1 Binatia bacterium | reverse complement strand
GTCCCGCGGTCCGGGCCCTTGGTTGAGAAGAAAGGTTCGGTCGCGCGGCTCAGCGTCCGGGCATCCATTCCGGTTCCGGTGTCGGTCACGCTCAGATGGACGTAATCGCCGTCCGCGAGGCCGCTGCCGGCCGGAGGACGTGCGTTGCGCGCGGCAATGGTGAGCTGTCCATTGTCCGGCATCGCGTCGCGCGCATTGACCGCGAGATTGAGCAGGGCGAGCTCGAGCTGGTTCCGGTCAGCGATGGCGAGCCGGAGGTCCTCGGAGACGTCCAGCACGATGTCGTTCATCGGACCGACCGAACGCTCGATCAGGCTGTGGACGCTGGCAAGCAGCGCCGCGACGTCGACCACCTCGATCTTCAATTCCTGGCGGCGGGCAAAGGTCAGCAGACGCTGCGTCAATGTGACGGCCCGGTCGGCGCCTTCCTTGGCGCCCTCCCAGTACTTCCTAAGCTTGGAATTGTCGCCGAGGTATTTGCCCATCAGCGTCAGATTGCTGCTGATGATCATCAGCAGGTTGTTGAAATCGTGGGCGATCCCGCCGGTCAACTGGCCGAGCGCCTCGGTCTTCAGCGCCTGGATCAGCGAGGCCTGCGCCTTTTCGCGCTCGGCGATCTCATAGGTCAGCTGCTGGTTCGCCTCCATCAGCTGGCGGGTCCGCTCCTGAACCCGGCTCTCCAGCTCTTCGTTGATGGTCCGCAGCTTGTCTTCCGCGCGGCGGATGCGCAGCAGGGCGCGGACCGCGGCGATCAGTTCGGCTGGCTCGACCGGCTGCGCCAGGTAGGAGTCGGCGCCGCTTTCCAAGCCGATGATCCGATCGGCGCTGGAGATGTACGAGGCCGAGACCTGCAGCACCATGGTGGTCGGATGCTCGGCCTTGATGCGCCGGCAGACTTCGATGCCGGAGATGTCGGGCATCCGCACATCCAGGAGCACGAGAGAGGGATGCAGTTCCGCGACCTTGAGCAGAGCTTCGGCGCCGGTCACCGCTTCCTCCACCCGGAAGCCGGCTGTGCGCAAGGTATGGGTCTTGGCGTAGCGCACCGCTTCCGTGTCATCGACGTTGAGGATGACCTGGTCAGGCATTCTCCGACTCCCCCAAGGGAGACGCGGCGATCACCTGGGCCAGAGCCGCGCGCAGCGATTCGCTCGACAGATTCTGCTTCGCCATCACGGTGCTGGCTTCGCGCAGCTCGGCCAACAGGCGCTCGCTGAGCGGCAGCGAGGTGGTGACCACCACCGGAATGTTCTTGACCTCGGGGTCCGCCTTGAGGACGCGGAGCACCTCCTGGCCGCCGCGATCCGGCATGAGGACGTCGAGGATGACCGCATCCGGCCGCTCCTGGCGGGCCCGAGCGATGCCTTCGATACCAGTGCGCGCTTCCGAGATCTTCAGCCCGTCGATGCCGCCGAGCAGCTGGCGGATGATGTAGCGGAAGGTGTCCTCGTCGTCGATCACCAGGATCTTGCGACCAGGCGCAGACTCCTCCCTCGCCGTCTCCGGCGTGTCGAGGCTGCGGGGAATCCAGAGGGTGAAGGTCGAGCCCTTACCGAGCTCGCTCTTCAGCTGGATGTGACCGCCGAGCAACTCGGCCAGCTGCCTCGACAGCGGCAGGCCGAGACCGGTGCCGCGGCTTTCACGCTGCAACGCGCCTTCCACCTGGCTGAACTCCTCGAAGATCATGGTCTGATCGGCCGGCGCGATGCCGATCCCGGTATCCTTGACGGCGAACTCGTAGAGATCGCGGTCCGCGTGATAGCAGCTCGTCACTTCGATGCTGCCGCCCTCGGTGAACCGGATCGCGTTGGCGATGAAGTTGCGCAGGATCTGCGCCACCTTGCCTTCGTCGGTGTGGAGATCCGGCGATTTGCCTTTCTGCTCGAAGCTGATCGAGACGGTCTCCCGCGTCATCAGCGGCCGCAGCGCGCCGCGCAAGCCGCCGAACAGGTCGCCGAGAGCGAACGACGTGCAGTTGACGGTGAGCTTGCCGGCTTCGACCTTGGCAATGTCGAGGAGATCGTTGATCAGCTCCAGCAGGCTCTCGGCGGACTTCCGAATATAGGACACCTGCTTCTGCTGTTCCGGCATCAGCGGTCCGTCGACCTGGTCCAGCAGCAGGCGGGAGAGCGCCAGGATCGAGCTCAACGGAGTCCGGAACTCGTGGCTCATGTGGGAAAGGAAGCGCGACTTCAGGTCGCTGGCGCGCCGCAGATACTCCGCCTTCTCATCCAGCTCGGCGTAGAGCGCCACCACGCCGCGGTTGGTCTCCTCCAGCTCCTGGTTCAGCCGGCGCAGCTCGTCCTGCCGCTCGCGCTCGGCGGCAAGCGAGGTAAGAAGCTGCCGGTTCTGCGTCTGCACGGTCCGCAACGGGTCCTCCGCGCGCAGATTCTTGACGGCGCGTTGCACCCGACCGGCGAGATCCTTCGGCGCCCCAGCCTCCCGCAAGGGAAGGTCCTTGGTCATTTCGACCGATGTCCCCTTTCCAGGCACGCTCTCGATCCGGAACCGGTCGACCAGGCGCTGTGCGGCGATCAGGCCCATGCCGCGCCCGGCAGCAGGGTCGCGCCTGATGCCAATCTGGGCGGAGCCGATGTCCGGGATCCCGGGCCCGTTGTCATCGACGCGCATGACCAGCCGGCGCGGCGCATCCAGGGGCTCGAGCGCCAGCAGGATCTGGCCCGAGCCCGCATGGGCCAAGGCGTTGCGCCCGATCTCCGAAAGCGCCGTCGCGATCTGTGTCTGCTCCCGCATCGGGAACCCGAGCTCCGCGGCGATAGCGAGGGCGCGGCACCGCAAATCGACCAGGTCGCGGTCGCCGGCGATCTCCTGGCGGTGCAGCAGGAGCGTCATGATCCCGCCTTCTCCGGCGCCTCGACCCGAATCACCAAGACGGTGGCGTCGTCCCGGCGGCGCGAGAAATCGCGAAAGATCACCGCTGCGATCAGCGTCGGATGGGCGCGGGTCAGGCCGGGATAGAGATCGAGCTGCCAGCCGGTCGAGAGACCGTCGCTGGTCAGCACGACCAGGGAACCCGGTCCCGCCGGATAGGTGAAGGACCGTGCCTTGGTCTGCGTGACACCCAGCGTTCCCGGAACCGAGACCATACGGGATATCCCATCGGAGCGAAGCACGGCGCCGGCGATATTGCCGATGCCGGCGTAATGCGCAGTCATGGCGTCGAGTTGCAGTACCGCGACCGCGGCCCCGCGGGTCGGCCGCAACGCCTCGTGCATGCCGCGGAGAATATCCACCGGCGGCGCCTGATTGACAGCCGAAAATGCCCTGACGGCCGCCGTCGACGCCGTCGCCGCAATCGGCCCATGGCCCAGCCCGTCGGCCACAACAGTGCTGAGCCGGCCACCTTCGGCGCGAACCGTGTAGGCATCGCCGCAGACATCCTCGCCGGAAATCGCCACGCTCATGCCGCCCCAGGAGAATTTCCGCGTCGACAAAGG
>DATKNM010000357.1:0-29935 GCA_035541335.1 Binatia bacterium | reverse complement strand
GTCGGCGCGGCAATCGCGGTCGCGGTCTATGCCGCCTGGAGCCCGTTCGGCTATGATTGGATCTTCGGCCAGTCGATCGATCGCCGCGGCGACCTCATCCTGATCGGCCTCTTGCTCGGCGCGGCGTTCGGCTTGGGCGGCTTCTGGTTCGAGCTCGGCGCGGAACGGCCGACCCGCTGGGCGGGCCTCTCGACGCTCGGCACCGCCTTCCTGTTCGGCGGTGCTTATCTCAATCTCAACGAGGCCGATCTCCTGCTCACCTGGCCGATACAGGCGGTGATCCTGGCGGCGCTGCACATGGGTGCGGCGGAGCGGCTGAATCGCTTCCGGCAACGAGGCGACGGGCGTTATGACGGCGCACTCGGCCTGCATTGTCTCGCGGTCTCCGGCTTCCTGGCGCTCGCCGTGCCGATGCGCCTTGAGACCGAGTGGATCTCCGCCGCCTGGTCGATCGAGCTTCCGGTGATGGCCTGGGTGGCGCTGCAGCTCAATCTCTCTTGGCTGAAGCGTGGAATCTGGGCTGGCGGCGTGCTGATCCTGCTGGCGATCCTCGGCTCGGGTTTCCCCACCGGCGAAGGCCTCATCTTCAACTGGCTGCTCTACGGCATCGGCCTTCCCTGCCTGTGCTTCATCGTCACCGCGCAGTTGCTGAAGCGCCACCCAGGCGACCGTCCGACGGATCGCGAGACCCACATTCTCGTTTCTGCGCTGGAGCTCGGCGGCGGCGCGCTGCTCGCCCTCCTGGTCGGCATGGAGATCGATCATGTGATCGGCCGCACCGTCCTCGACAGCGGCGCCGACTTCCTGCGTGCCGGCATCATGACCATCGCCTGGGCGGTGCTGGCACTCGGCCTGTTCCGGCTCTACCGCCGCAGCCAGCCTCGGGATCAGGCGCTGCTCTACGGTGCCCTGGGCTTCGTCGGCCTCGCCTGCCTCACGCTGGTCGTCGGCGGGTTCATCCTCTTCAATCCGCTCGTCGATGCGATCGACGTCGGCACCACCTGGGTCTTCAACCGGCTGCTGGTGGTCTATGCCGTCCCCGCCACGCTGTTGCTCCTGGTCGCCGATCGCCTGCGGACCGAGGAGGACCTGCGCAGGTTCGGCGCCTGGCCGGCGCAGGCGGTCGGCCTGCTGGCGCTGGTCACGGGTTTCGTCTGGATCACGCTCGCCATCCGCCAGGTTGCCCACGGAGCGGTGCTCGACACCGGCGACATCACCGACGCCGAGCAATACGGCTACTCCGCCGCCTGGACGCTCTACGGCCTCGCGCTGCTGGGCTTGGGCACCTGGAAGCGCAGCCAGGTGTTGCGCTACGCCTCGGCGGTCGTGGTGCTGATCACGGTCTGCAAGGTGTTCCTGGTCGACGCCTCGAACCTCACCGGCCTCTACCGCGTCGCCTCGTTCCTTGGTCTCGGCCTGAGCCTGATCGGCATCGGCTATCTCTACCAGCGCCTGCTGTTCAAGAAGTAGGTGCGGGCAAGATCGTCTGCGCGCGTGAACTCTCGCCGAATTCAGCACCATCTCGTTCATTGCAGCCGCGCACCGTGGTATAATCCACGCATCCCGAACAACGCACAGAGACTCTCCGCATGCGCCTGCCGCCATGCCTTGCCGCCGCGTTTCGCGCGCGCACCGGCCCGCCCGGAGCTCTGCGCCGAAGTTGCGCCGGACTGCGCCGCGGTTGCTCGCAAGTGCTTGATCCGATTGTGCGTCGCACATCGGCTCTCGTGCGTCGCGGTTCCCGGCAAGCGCCTGACTTCGCGGGGCGAAATCGCGATTTCCGCTGTGTGCTCGGCGAGCGCGGCGCGAGCTACTCGATCCAGGCGACGCGGAGCGTGTTGGTCGAGCCCGGCGTGCCGAAGGGAACGCCCGCGGTGATCACCAGGCGATCGCCGTGCTTGGCGATCTCCTGCTTCAGCGCCACGCGGCGCGCCTTCTCCACCATCTCGGAGAAGGTGCGGATGTCGGCGGTGTGGACGCAATGCGCGCCCCAGAGGAGGGCGAGGCGGCGTGCGGTCGTCAGGTCCTCGGTGAGGCACAGGATCGGCACTTCCGGTCGCTCGCGCGCGACCCTGAGCGCCGTAGAGCCCGAGGTCGTGTAGGTGACGATGGCGGCGGCGGAGAGCGTGTGGGCGACCTGGGCGGCGGCGGCGCTGATCGCATCGTTGCCGGTCGCCTCCGGGTCCGCGTGCTGGGCGTTGATGATGCGGCGATAGGAGGGGTCGCGCTCGGTGCGCTCGATGATCCGGTTCATGAAGGCGACGGATTCGATCGGGTACTTGCCGGAGGCCGATTCCGCCGACAGCATCACCGCGTCGGCGCCGTCATAGATCGCGGTCGCGACGTCGGAGGCCTCGGCGCGGGTCGGCGCCGGCGCGCTCACCATGGATTCCAGCATCTGGGTCGCGACCACGACCGGCTTGCCGGCCTTGCGGCTGGCGACTACGATCCGCTTCTGCAGGCCGGGCACGTCCTCCGGCGGCAACTCGACGCCGAGGTCGCCGCGCGCCACCATGACGGCGTCGGAGAGCTCGATGATCTCCTCCAGGTGCTCGATCGCCTGCGGTTTCTCCAGCTTGGCGATGATGCGGGCGCGGCCGGCGATCAGCTTCCGCGCCTCGGCGATGTCCTCCGGGCGCTGAACGAAAGAGAGCGCGATCCAATCGGCCCCGAGGTCGAGGCCGAAGCGGAGATCCTGGCGGTCCTTCTTGGTCAAGGGCGAGAGCGCCAGCACCGCGTCCGGGATGTTGACGCCCTTGCGGTCGCTGAGCTTGCCGCCGACCGTGACCTCGGTCTCGCAGGAATCCTTGCCGCATTTCTTCACTGTCATGCGGATCCGGCCGTCGTCGAGCAGCAGGTTGGAGCCCGGTTTCACGGCGGCCAGCACTTCCGGATGCGGCAGCGGGGCGCGCTTCGAGTCACCAGGCTTGGTGTCGAGGTCGAAGCGATAGGCTTGGCCCGGTTTCAGCTCGACGCCGCCATCCTTGAAGGTGCCGACCCGGATCTTCGGTCCCTGGAGATCGACCAGCACGCCGATCGGCCGCTCATAGTCGTGCTCGATCTTGCGGATGATGTCGTAGCGCGACTTGTGGTCGTCGTGGGTGCCGTGGGAGAGGTTGAGGCGGAAGATGTCGGCGCCGGCGCGGAACAGCGCCTCGATGCGGTGCCGGTCGGTGCTGGCGGGACCCAGGGTCGCAACGATCTTGGCCTTGCGGTGGCGTCTCATCCGTTACCTTTTGTTCGGGTGATTTCTGCTTCGACAACTCTTGGATTAGTCGATGAGGATAGCACGGAAATCGTTGACGTTGGTACGGGTTGGGCCGGTCACGACGAGATCGTCCAGCGCCGAAAAGAAACCGTAACCGTCATTGTCGGCGAGCTTGGCCTTGGCGTCGATGCCGCGCTTCGCGGCGCGGGCCAGGCTGTCAGGTTCCAGGACCGCACCGGCATTGTCCTCGGTACCGTCGATCCCGTCCGTGTCGCCCGCAATGGCGTGGATGCCGGCCTGGCCGTCGAGCGCCACGGCGAGGGCGAGCAGGAACTCCGCGTTGCGCCCGCCGCGGCCATGGCCCTTGACCGTGACGGTGGTTTCGCCGCCGGAGATGATCGCCGCCGGGGCTGCCATCGGCTGGCCATGTCGCTTGACCTGGCGCGCGATGCCGGCATGGACCAGGGCGACGTCGCGCGCTTCGCCTTCGAGATCGCCGAGGACGATCGGCCGGTAGCCCGCAGCCCGCGCCACCTCCGCCGCGGCGTCGAGCGCCGCCTGCGGCGTGCCCAGCATGTCGAAACTGTTGCCGGCGAGCCGCGGGTCGCCGGGCTTCGGCGTCTCCGCTTCGGCCGAGGCCAGGTGCCGGCGCACGGCGTCCGGCAGCGGCATCTTGTATTTCTCGAACACGGCCAGCGCATCGGCGACGCTGGTCGGGTCGGCGACGGTGGGGCCGGAGCCGATCACCGAGGGATCGTCACCGGGCACGTCGGAGATCAGCAGGGTCACGACGCGCGCGGGATGCGCCGCCGCCGCGAGCCTTCCGCCCTTGATGCCGGAGAGATGCTTCCTGACGCAGTTCATCTCGGCGATGTTCGCGCCGGATTTCAGCAGGCCCTTGTTCACCGCCTGCTTGTCGGCGAGCGAGAGGCTGCCGCCCGGCACCGCCATCAGCGCCGAGGCGCCGCCGGAGACGAGGCAGAGCACCAGATCGTCCTTGGTGAGGCCGCGCACTTTCTCGAGAATCCTCCGAGCCGCCTGCTGACCGGATTCATCGGGGACAGGATGGGCCGCCTCGACCACTTCGATGCGCTTGGTGGGGAGACCGTGGTCGTATCGCGTGATGACCAGCCCCTCCAGGGCGCCCTGCCAATGATCCTCCACCGCGTTCGCCATGGCGGCGGCGGCTTTGCCGGCGCCGACCACGATGGTCCGGCCCTTGGGCGGGGCGGGCAGGCGGCCGGGGACGATCTTCAGGGGATCGACCGCGCCGATCGCGGCGGCAAACATGCGGCGCAGCAGCGCCTTCCGGTCGATTTCCAAGCGGTGGTCCCCAATGCGGATCTCGTGCGGCACCATAGGAAGCGGGCCGTTGGGGGGTCAAGCCGGACGGCGACCCCTACCGGCATCCCCGCGACCCCTATCTCTGCGACCGGCGCTCGCCCGGCGCGCCAGGAAGATGCCGAGCACCATGCCCAAGCCGGCGACCATCTGCAGCGGGGTCAGCGCCTCGCCCAGGATCGGCCAGGCGCAGATCGCCGCAAACAGCGGGTTCAAGAGCAGGGTGAGGGACGAGAAGGCGGCCGGCAGGTGGCCGATCGCCCAGTTGATCGCCGATTGTCCGAGGACCTGGGAGAGGAAGGCGAGACCCATGACCATGGCCCAGCCATGAAGGCTGCCGGGGATGATCCGGTCCTCGGTCAACAGCGCCACCGGCAGCAGGGTGACGGTCGCGGCGAGCGAGCCCCAGAACATGACCTGCGCGGTCGTGAGGCCGCGCCGCGCTGCGCTGCCGCCACGCAGATAGGCCGCGTAGGCGATGCCGGTGAAGAGGCCGAGGCCGATGACGAGTCCGTCCCGGAGTTCGATCGCCTTGTCGCCGCCGGCCACCAGGCCCCAGATGCCGACCATGGCCAAGGCGAGGCCGAGCAGGAACGTAGGATCGAAGCGCTCGCGCAGGAACAGGAAGCCGGCGATCGCGACCCAGATCGGCGCGGTGTTGCCGAGCAGCGTCGCAGTCGCGACGGTCGTGATGTGCAGGCACCAATGCCAGGCGATGAGATCGGCGGCCAGCGCCAGACCCGAGAGCACGGCCAGCATGAGCGCGCGGCGATCGTGGGGGAAGAGAGTCCGTTCCGCCTTCGGCCGCCCATCGCGCTGCATCCAGAGGAAGAAGAACGGCAGCGCCAGCGCCATGCGGTAGAATCCGGTCGAGGTCGGGCCGACCTCGGAAAGCTTCACGAAGATCCCGGAGAAGGAGATCAGCGCCGCGCCGACGATCAGGCCCGGCAGCGCGAAGCGATGCGCCGTCGCGGTCCCGGCGGGCGAAGCAGAGGTCGGGGAGGCGGCGTAGGTGCCGGATTCGGGCATGAGCGAAAAGTTGATCGGATGGCCGGCGGCGGTCGGGTGACAGCTGCCGAGCCTTCTTCTAGTCTTGGCCGACGACACTGGTCAATCGCGTACGGCAGCAGCATGGCGGGCGATACCGGCGGCGCCGTCCCGGATTTCCTCGGCCCTGGTGACCCGCCGCCCTTCGAACTGGTCAATCCCGAGGGACGCGGCCGCCTGGTGCTGTTCAGCGATCACGCCGGACGCGCCATCCCGCGGCGGCTCGGGACCCTCGGCCTCACCCAGGCGCAGCTCGACCAGCATATCGGCTGGGACATCGGCATCGGCGCGCTCGCCCACCGGCTCGCGGCGGCGCTGGATGCGCCGGCGGTGCTCTGCACCTATTCGCGCCTGGTGATCGACTGCAACCGGCGGCTCGACGACCCGACCTCGATCGCCCAGGAGAGCGATCGCATTCTCGTTCCCGGCAATCGCGGCCTTTCCGCGGCCGAGCGTAAGGCGCGGCAGCAGGCGATCTTCGCGCCTTATCACCGCGCGGTCTCCGACGTGATCGCGCGGAAGATCGCCGAAGGCCCGGCGCCGGCGATCCTCTCGCTGCACAGCTTCACGCCGACCATGAACGATTTCGCGCGGCCCTGGCATGTGGGCGTGCTCTGGCACCGCGATCCGCGCTTTCCGGTGCCGCTGATGGCGCGGCTGCTCCAAGAGCCGGGTCTCATCGTCGGCGACAACGAGCCCTATAGCGGCCGCGACGAGCACGGCTATTCGATCCCCGCTCATGCCGAGGCCCATGGCCTGCCCCATGCCCTGATCGAGATGCGCCAGGACCTGATCGGCGACGAGGACGGCGTCGCGCGCTGGGCCGACTGCCTGGTCCGGGTCTTGAAGGATGTCCTCGCCGACGAGAGGGTCTATGCCCCGCGGGGTTGACCGGTGCCGCGGCGCCGCCGATCATGCCGCCAACCCAGTCTTACGAGGCGAACATGGACGAGAAGACCAAGACCGAGCTGGAAGCCGCCGCATTCCGGCGCCTGGTGCAGCATTTCCGCGAGCGCACCGACGTGCAGAACATCGATCTCATGAATTTGGCCGGCTTCTGCCGCAACTGCCTGTCACGCTGGTATCGCGAGGCCGCCGAGGAGCGCGGCCTCAAGCTTCCCGATCCCGAGGCGCGCCAGATCGTCTACGGCATGCCCTACGAGGAGTGGAAGGCGAAGTACCAGAAGGAAGCGACCCCGGCCCAGCAGGAAGGCCTGAAGATCTCCCACAAGCACTAGGCTGCCAGCAGCCGTTTCAGGAACGCGTCAACGTCCTCCTTGAGGCGCTGCGAGAGCGAGAGCAGGCCGCGCGCCGCTTCCGAGACTTCGTTGGCGGATTGGCCGGTTTCCTCGGCGGAGTGGCGGACGTCCTCGATGACGCCGGAAGTCTCCGCGGTGCCGCGCGAGACGTTCTGCGCGCTTTGCGCGATTTCGCGGGTCGCGGCGTTCTGCTGGTCGACCGAGGCGTTGATGGTCGCGACCACCTCGCTCACCTGGCCGATGGTTTCGGAAACCGACTGGATCGCCGTGACCGATTCCTTGGTCGCACCCTGGATCGCCGCGACCTGGGAGGAAATTTCCTCGGTCGCCTTGGCGGTCTGGTTCGCCAGAGACTTCACCTCGTTCGCCACCACGGCGAAGCCCTTGCCGGCATCGCCGGCACGCGCCGCTTCGATCGTGGCGTTCAAGGCGAGCAGGTTGGTCTGGCCGGCGATCTCGTTGATGAGGCGCACGATGTCGCCGATCTTCTGCGCGGCTTCGGTCAGCTCCCGCACCTTGGCGCTGCTGGCGCCGGCTTCCTCGACCGCTTTCGCCGTGATCTCGGAGGAGCGCTGCACCTGGCGATGAATCTCCGCGACCGAGGCGGAGAGTTCCTCCGCCGCGGCGGCGATCGACTGGGCGTCGCCGGTGGCGGCGCTCGAAGCATTCGCCGCAGCGCCGACCCGCGTCGCGTTCTCGCGGGCGGCCGTTGCCATGGTGCCGGCGAGCGAGGCGGCGCGGTCGGAATCCGCGGTGACGCGCTCGATCAGCGTCCGGACCGCCTGCTCGAAGTTGTTGGCGACCTCCTGCAGCATGCGCTGCCGGTCTTCGCGGGCCGAAGCCTCGCGGGCGCGGATCTGCTCGGTCAGGCCCTCGGCCTCGCGGCTGGCGGCCTGGGCCTTGGTGAGGGCACCCTCGGAGGCGAGGAGGGCGCTCGCCATGTGATGGGAGATCCAGATCAGCACGCCGGCCTCGATCAGCACGATCACCGCATGCAGCACCACGCGGAAGAAGTCGCCGCCGTTCGGGAACACCGCCGCCGGCAGCAGGAAGTTGAGTGCCAGATGATGGACCGCGACCGTCACGGTCGCGATCAGGATCACCGGCCAGTCGCAGAACGCGGTCAGCATCGCCAGCGAGGCGAAGAAGTACATGTGCATGTCGATCTGCCAGGGATGGCCGTCCATCACGGCGACCAGGCAGGCGACCGTCAGCATCATAGCCGCGGCGAGGAAGTAGCGCAGCGTCGGACCCTTTGTCGCAAGGGTCATGCCGCCGGTCGCCAGTGCCAACACGGCGCCGATCGCGGTCAGGATGCCGAGCCCGCCCTGGCGGAAGAACTCGATGCCGGCGATCAGGGGAAAGTGCAGGCAGATGTAGATCCCCAGCAGCTTTGCGGTCTTGGCGCGCAGGGTTTCGACGGCGTTCATCAGGTCCTCTCAGGTTCGATGGAGCGGGTCATGTCGGCGCAGCCGACGGCGCCGTCGGCGCGGAACACCAGCGTCGCGCCGGCGCGGTAGAGCTTGGCCGCGAAATCGGGATCGTCGGAAACGGCGATGGGCGTGCCGAGCCAGCCGCCGAAGGTGACGAGACGGCCGTCGGCGGCGGCGATCACGCGGAGAGCATCAGAGGACTTTTGTCCTGCCAGATAGACTCCAAGCGGCACGCCCGGCTTCGGCTGAGGCCGCAATTCCGCGGCGCCAAGCCCGATTGTCCCGGCCAGGATCAGAAGTCCGGCCGGCAGTGCTGCTTTGATTCTGTTGATCGTCGGCAAGTCCGTGCAATCCTGCATAATCACATAGGCAGGACTATGCTCAGAGCGCTGTAAAGTAAGTCTTAATTCCGCGCCGACACGTCGCCCGTGGCGCGTCCGGGAGAAGGCCTCCGCCGCCGCAGCACGATGATGCCGAGGCCGAGGATCACCACGGCACCGCCGAGGATCAGGCTCGGCGGCAGCGGCTCGCCGAGCTGCGTCGTTGCGACGATCACGCCGAAGACCGGCATCAGCAGCAGGAAGGGCGTCAGCTCGTCCACGCGGTGGCGCATCAGCAGCCAGTACCAGATGGCATAGGGCAGGGCGAAGCCGAACAGCGCGATGCCGAGCACGGCGAACCAGGCGCCGGTCGGCACGCTCTCGATCACCTGCAGATGGCCGGATTCGAACACCAGCGAGGCGAGGACCATCTGCGGCGCCGCATAGCGTGCCATGGCGGTGTAGAGTGTCAGGCCCTGGTCCCGCGCCACCACCGGAATCGCCGCCTGGCAGATCGACCAGGAGGCGACGCCGATCAGCATATAGAGAAGGCCGAGCCAGGCATCGGTCGCTTCGGGTCGACCCACCACGATGGCGACGCCGGCGAGGCAGACCAGCGAACCGGCGACGTTCTTCAGGCTGAACTTGTCGCGCCCCATGAACCAGGAGGCGACCACCGCCACGGGAAGCTGGAGCTGCATCGCCAGCACCGCCGTCGAAGCGGGCAGCAGCTTCAGTGCCAGGAACACCATGCTGGTCTGCAAGGTGGCGCCGAAGAGGGCGAGCAGGAAGAGGGTGGTGCGCGGCGTCTTCGCCCGCGGCACGAACGGCGTGCAGCAGAGGGCGACGATCGAATAGACCATCGCCACCAGCATCAGTGTCGGGAACCAGGCCAGCGTCGGCTTGACCATGGTGTAGATCGGGCCCCAGAGGATCTGGATCAGGACCGCGAGGGCGATGTGCGACGCCGGCATGATCTGCTCACTGACTGCAGGGGCGGCACTCTGCCCGGTTTCCCGGAACGCGGCAACGACACCCGTTATCCACCTTTTCCACAGGCTCCTGGCGATTGCCGGGGGTGGGGCCGGCCGCTAGATTGCCGGGCTTACATCCCGAGTCGCCGAATACCTACGGAGCAGTACCATGGCCGATGCCGGCGGAATTGCCGCTGACCGACTGAAGTCGTTCATCGAGCGAATCGAGCGCCTGGAAGAGGAGAAGGCCGCGATCGCCGGCGACATCAAGGAAGTCTATTCCGAGGCGAAATCGTCGGGCTTCGAGACCAAGATCATGCGGCAGATCGTGCGCCTGAGGAAAATGGAAGCCCAGGAGCGCGCGGAGCAGGAGCAGCTCTTGGACGTCTACAAGCAGGCAATCGGCATGATGTAGCCCGGCGCGGATCCCCCGCGTCAGCTGCCGACGGCGGCCAGAGTCTGGCAGGCCTGGTCGGTGGTCGGCCCGGTCCCGATCGTGCCGCCGAGCTGCCCCATCAAGTCCTGGAACTGCTTCGACTCCCGCACCATGGCGGCGCCGAGCTGCTCCAGCGCATCGACCTGATCCCGTTTCAATGACCAGCTGGTCTGCAGGTTCTTGAACGTCCGCCGGCAAATGGGGTCGGCGATGAAGTCGAAATCGACCCGGACCTGAGTGGTCGTGACCTGGGGCCCGATTTCGTCGTGCAGGATGTCGCCGAGCCGGTCCTGCAGCGCGAAGGATGTGCCGTCGATCGGTGAGCCGATGGTGGTCAGCAGGGTCGAGATGGCGCCGGGAGGCGTCGAGCTCAGGCCATAGGTCTGGTCGGGCTCGGAGCGGGCGTTCACCACCACGAAGACCACGTGCTTCAGGTCGCTCCGGTTCTGACGCCGCAGGATCGAATCGTACTGGTCGAGGCTGGTCAGCAGATAGAGCGGCTCGGTGAGGCCGAGATTGTCGCTGACGCCGCCGTCCAGCAGCTGGATATAGGGGCTCTGGCCGGTCTCGTTGAGATAACCGAGCTGGATCAGGCCGCGGCGATAACGGCCGGGATTGCCTTCCTGGTCGCCCATCGCATTCTGGAGGGTGGTCGGGCGCGGATGTTGCTTGCCGTCGCTGCCGTCAAAAAGATGCCAGCCCGAGAACTGATTGGTCGTCGCGGCGGTCTGGGCGGCGCATGGCGCGCGGTTCTTCAAGGTGAGAGCGGTCAGCGCCACGGGAAAGGCCGCGGAGGCCGCCACCGCGTCGGCGACCTTGAGCTTGGCGAGGTCGGAGCAGATCAGATCGAACCGGTCCTGGGTGAAGGAGAAGACCGCGCCGTTCGCCATGTCGGAGCCGTTGAGCACGACCAGCGGGCGGCGCTCCTTCGCGCCGCTGGCCGCCTGCGCCTTCTGCGCGTTGTCGAGCATCGTCTGGAAGGTGGCGTGGTCGAAGACGTTGTCGTCGAGATAGTCCCGCAAGGCGTCGATCCGCGCATAGGACGGCGTCGCGAGGCGGACCCAGGTGACGGGCGATAGTGCCTCGGCGATCAGCGACCCCTGCACATTCCGCTTCAGGAAGTTGCTGGTGAGGAGCGGCAGGCCCTGCCGGCCGTAGAGGCCGTAATAGGCCGCGGTGACGCTCCCGCCGGAGACCGAGGAGATGAGGTCGATCTGGTCGGCGAAGTTGACGGGTGCACCCGCCGCAGGGACCGTCGCCGTGGCCAGACCCTGCAGCGCGCCGGTCGCCAGCGCGGCGGCACGAGTCCCGCCGCCGGAGAAGGTCACCACCACGAAAGTGTCCGGTAGCGCCTTCGGGGCGATCTTCTCCAACGCGGCATAGCGATAGCCGGCGGAATGGTCGATGGTCGCGAGTTCGGTCGTCCGCTCTCGGGCGGCGCAGCCAGAAGCCAGCAGCGCCAGGCCGAGGAGCAGGAGCGCCCGAGGCGTCATTTGGCGCGGCGGCGTGCGGTCTTCCTGCCGGTCTTCTTGCGGCCTGTCTTCTTGCTGGCGGTCTTTTTCTTGGGCGCGCTCTTCCTGCGCGCGGCCTTCTTGCCGGCCGATTTCTTCTTTGCTGCCTTCCGACCGGTCTTCTTTGCAGTCTTCTTTCCGGCGCGCTTTGTGGTCTTCTTGGCGGCCTTCTTCTTCGTGGCCTTCTTCTGGGCGGCTTTCTTCTTCGCGCGCTTCTTCTTTGCTGCCTTCTTTGGGGCGGGCTTGGCTTCGGGGCGCGGCGCGGCCGGTGGCGCTGCCGGAGCCGGTGGTGCTGCCGGAGCCGGTGGGGGTGCCGCGACGGTCGGTGCCGGCGCGGCGACCGCCGCCACCAGCACGATCTCCAGGGGCTGCTCGAATGGCGCGTCCGGGCAATTCAACTCGGCGCTCGCCGCGATCGTGTTGCCCGATCGCACGGAGAACTTATTCCGGCCGATCTCAACCTCGAACGGTTCGCCGGTCCGGCCGGCCGGCGCATCGAAGACGTCGTTCACAAAGACGTCTTGCTTGGGCGGTAAATTTGCTGGTCCCCTGACCAATACCCAGGTGGTCGGCATCGCGGCTCTCCTGGCATTGACTGTGACAGATCAAAGCGCGCGCAATCCACCGTTGTCAAGCGCGCCTCCCCGAGTCCACCGCCGCCCAAGTCGGTTTGCCTGCCGCCGCTCGGCGTGCTTCATTGCGCGCATCCCGTCACACACCATGAATGGACTTCGCCATGACCCAGCATCCGGCAATCGCTCCCGGCCGCGTGGCCGTCATCACCGGCGGCGCCAGCGGTATCGGTCTCGGCGTCGCTAAACGCTTGGCCGGCTTGGGCATGCGAATCTGCCTCGCCGATCTCGGCGGGCCGAAGCTCGACGGGGCCGCGGCCGAGGTTGCGAAGGTCGCCAAGGGCGGCAAGACCGACGTCCGTGCCGTCCCGACCGACGTCAGCAAGCGTGAGGATCTCCGGGCGCTCAAAGCCGAGGCCTATTCCGCCTTCGACGACGTCGCCCTGCTGATGAACAATGCCGGCGTCGAAGGTGGTGGCGGACCCTGGGAGAACTATGCCGGCTGGCAGCACCTGCTGGCGGTAAACCTTTGGGGCGTGATCAACGGTGTGCATGAATTCGCACCCGACATGATCGCCGCCGGCAGGCCCGCCGCCATCGTCAACACCGGCTCGAAGCAGGGCATCACCACGCCGCCGGGCGACACCGCCTATAACGTCACCAAGGCGGCGATCAAGGTCGCGACCGAAGCCTTGGCCCATGCGCTGCGCAACCAGCCCGGCTGCAAGGTCACGGCGCATCTCCTCATCCCCGGCTTCGTCTTCACCGGCATGACCGCCCGCGGCCGGGCCGAGAAGCCGGCTGACGCCTGGACCCCCGACCAGCTGGTCGATTTTATGCTGCCGGCCTTGGCGCGTGGGGAGTTCTACATCCTCTGCCCCGACAACGCCGTCACCCGCGACATGGACGAGCGCCGAATGCAATGGGCGGCCGACGACATCATCAAGAGCCGCCCGGCGCTGTCGCGCTGGCATCCTGAATACAAGGAGGCCTTCGAGGCCTGGATGAAGGCGCCGCGCGGCTAGGCTGCGTTCCGGCCGGTTTGAGGCGCGTCAAACCGGCCCCTTGTCCTCCCGCGTATGATGCCTCCAAGATGACGGCAAGCGAGGGCGAAGACCCTCGCCAGCGGGAGGCTTCGCGGATGTCGGCCAAGTTCGATGCCATCTATCGCCGGTCGGTCGCGGATCCGAACGGGTTCTGGGGCGAGGCCGCGGGCGGGATCGACTGGCTGAAGCCCTGGGAGCGGGTGCTCGACGACCGTAACCCGCCGTTCTATCGCTGGTTCTCCGGCGGCAAGCTCAACACCTGCTGGAACTGCCTCGACCGCCATGTGGAGGCCGGGCGCGGCGACCAGGTGGCGCTGATCCACGATTCGCCGGTGACCCAGAGCGTGCGACGCTTCACCTATCGCGAGCTGCGCGATGCCGTGGCGCGATTCGCAGGTGTGCTCGCCGGGCTCGGCGTCGCGAAGGGCGACCGTGTCATCATCTACATGCCGATGGTGCCGGAAGCCGTGGTCGCCATGCTGGCCTGCGCGCGGCTGGGCGCCATCCATTCCGTGGTCTTCGGCGGCTTCGCATCGAAGGAGCTGGCGAGCCGGATCGACGACGCCAAGCCGAAGGTGATCCTGACCGCCTCCTGCGGCGTCGAGGTCTCGCGCATCATCGCCTACAAGCCGCTGCTCGACGCAGCGATCGACCAGGCGAAGACGAAGCCCGAAAAATGCGTCGTGCTGCAGCGGCCGATGGAGGAGGCGAAGCTCGTCACCGGCCGGGACATCGACTGGCAGGAAGCGGTCGCGGCGGCGAAGCCGGTCGATTGCGTGCCGGTGGAGGCGACCGACCCGCTCTACATCCTCTACACCTCGGGCACCACCGGGCGGCCGAAGGGCGTGGTGCGCGACAACGGCGGCCATGCGGTGGCGCTGCACTGGTCGATGGAGAACATCTACGGCTTGAAGACCGGCGAGACTTGGTTTACCGCCTCCGACATCGGATGGGTGGTGGGGCATTCCTACATCGTCTACGCGCCGCTCCTGAAAGGCTGCACCACCATCCTCTACGAGGGGAAGCCGGTGGGGACGCCGGATGCCGGCGCCTTCTGGCGCGTCATCTCGGAGCACAAGGCGCGAGCGATGTTCACCGCGCCGACCGCGTTCCGCGCCATCAAGCGCGACGATCCCAACGCCACGCTGCTGAAGCACTACGACCTTTCCGGATTCCGCGCCCTCTTTCTTGCCGGCGAGCGTTCAGATCCGCCGACTCTCGAATGGGCCGAGCAGCACTTGAAGGTCCCGGTGATCGATCACTGGTGGCAGACCGAGACCGGCTGGTCGATCGCCGCGAATTGCCTCGGCATCGAGCTCCTCAAAGTGAAGCACGGCTCGCCAACCCTGGCGGCTCCGGGTTGGAACGTGCAGGTGCTGGACGAGGAGGGGAATCCTGCGAAGCCGAACGAGATCGGCAACATCTGCTGCAAGCTGCCGCTGCCGCCGGGGACGCTGCCGACCCTCTGGAACGACGACAAGCGCTACGTCGAGAGCTATCTGACGCGCTTCCCCGGCTTCTACCAGACCGCGGATGCCGGCATGCTCGATGAGGACGGCTATGTCTATGTGATGGCGCGGACCGACGACATCATCAACGTCGCCGGCCACCGGCTCTCGACCGGCGGCATGGAGGAAGTGCTGGCGAGCCATCCCGACGTCGCCGAATGCGCGGTGATCGGCGCCCATGACGCCTTGAAGGGCCAGGTGCCGGTCGGGTTCCTGGTGCTGAAGGCCGGGGTCGAGCGCCCCGACGACAAGATCGTCAGTGAAGTGGTGCAGTTGGTGCGGGATCGGATCGGCCCGGTCGCCGCATTCAAGACCGCGACCGTGGTGAAGCGGCTGCCCAAGACCCGTTCCGGCAAGATTCTGCGGGGCACCATGCAGAAGATTGCCGACGGCCAGGACTATCCGATGCCGGCCACGATCGACGATCCCGTCGTCCTGGGCGAGATCGACGACGCCCTGAAAGAGATCGGCTACGCGAAGAAGTGACGCGGACTGTCACCCGCGGACGTGATCCGCGGGTGACAGTCCGATATCCGGTAATCAGCGGCTGTTGCCGCGACGGTGTTGACCGCCGCGATTCTGCCCACCGCGGTTCTCACCGCCGTGATTCTGCTTCGAGTGGCCGCCCTGGCGATGCTGGCCCTGGCGCTGCTCGCCGTTGCGGCTCTCGGCATGACGGGCGTCGCCGCCGGAGCCGTGGCTCCGGTTGCCGCGATGACCGCCGCCGTTCGCCTTGCGCGCCGCCTGGCCGGGACGGCCCTGATGCTGGCCGCGGCCGCCGCCGCGATGATGCGCGGGGATCCGGTCGCGATCATTCGACGCCGTGCGCGGGTCTTCCGGCACGCCGACGAAGGGATGGTCCTCGACCACCGGCACCTTCATGCGGGTGATGCGCTCGATGTCGCGCAGCAGGCCACGCTCCTCATGATCGCAGAAGCTGAACGCCACGCCGGTGGCGCCGGCGCGCGCGGTGCGGCCGATGCGGTGGACGTAGGCCTCGGGCTCCATCGGCAGCTCGTAGTTGACGACATGGCTGATGCCGTCCACGTCGATGCCGCGGGCGGCGATGTCGGTCGCGACCAGCACCTTCACCTTGCCGTTCTTGAAGGCGTTGAGCGCCTGCTGGCGGGCACCCTGGCTCTTGTTGCCGTGGATCGCGGCGGTGCCGAAGCCGTCCTTCTCCAGCTGCTCGGCGAGGCGGTTGGCGCCGTGCTTGGTGCGGGTGAAGACGATGGCGCGGCTCATGTCCGGCGCGCCGAGCAGCTGCGCCAGCAAGGCGCGCTTGTGGCCGCGGGCGACGAAATAGACCTTCTGGTCGATCCGCTCGGCGGTGGTCGATTGCGGCACGACTTCGATCCGGACCGGGTCCTTCAGCAGGCCCTTCGCCAGCTCCGCGACGTCGTTCGGCATGGTGGCGGAGAACAGCAGGGTCTGGCGCTGCTTCGGCAGCAGCGGGACGATGCGGCGGATGTCGCGGATGAAGCCCATGTCGAGCATGCGATCCGCCTCGTCGAGCACGAAGACCTCGGCGCTGTCGAGCTTCACATGGCCCTGCTGGATGAGGTCGATCAGGCGGCCCGGGGTCGCCACCACGACGTCGATGCCCTTGCGCACGGCATCGACCTGCGGGTTCTGGCCGACGCCGCCGAAAATCTGCGTCGAGCGCAGCGGCAGGTGCCGGCCGTAGGTCTTCAGGCTTTCCAGAATCTGCACCGCGAGCTCGCGGGTCGGGGTGAGGATCAGCGCGCGCATCGACTTCGGATTGGCGCGCTTCTTCGCCTCCATCAGCCGCTGCAGCATCGGCAGCACGAAGGCTGCAGTCTTGCCGGTGCCGGTCTGGGCGAGGCCGAGCAGATCGCGCCCGGTCAGGAGGTGCGGGATCGCCCGCGCCTGGATCGGCGTCGGCCGCTCATAGCCGGATTCCTTCACCGCCTGCATCAGCAGCGCGGTCAAGGAGAGGTCGGCAAACGCCGCGATCTCGTGAGGGGTATTGGTATGCGTGGTCTGGGTGTGCGTATGCGTGGTCTGGGTATGCGTAGTCAAAGCCGGTTTCCTTTCGGCAAGTGTCATCTGCCGAATGAACCGCGACGCGCAGGATTGCGCGCGGCGAAACGCCGGCGAGCGAGCCCGAGGCGCGCCGCTCGAGAACTATGACTGGGTTGATGTATCTCAGGACGGGCGCCCCGATTGAACATTCAGAGGGGGCGCATGCGCGCAGTCGCGAGAAATGCGTCGCTCATATGGAGGAATCGGGCCGGCTTGTCAAGCGACGGTCGGATCCGCCCTTGTCGCAGACCCGGCCATCCCGTTGTTCCGCCTTGATTACTGCGGCTTGATCCAGTTGATCGTGCCGGTCCATTTCATCTGCTGGACGAAGTCCTTGTAGCCGATCTCGTACTCGCCGTTGACGTCGAGCTTCTGCGCGCCCGCGTCGGCATAGGGATCGGCGCCGACCTGGTATTGCCGGGGATCGTTCACGATCAGCTTCAGGTCATCGGGACCGCCGTCATAGCCGATCACCAGCACCACGTCCTTTCCGCCCTTGTCGCTGTCGGTCATCTTCGGCGGCTGCACGATGGCGACGAACGGGCGCTCGAAGCGGATCTCGTGGATCGCATCGATCGGCGAGAGGACGCCGTGCTGCTGATAGCGCATCACCACCGGATCCTCGCCGAAGAACTTGTAGGCGAAAGGCGAATAGCCCTGGAGCAGCTTCAACGTCGCCGCCTCGCCGGACGTCCCCTTCGGCGCCTGGCAGGCCTGCACGCCGGTCAGGAAGTCGGCGAGGCTGCACTGCCAGTTGTCGGCTCCGTAGAGCGGCGGCACGTTGTAGAAGTCCATGATCATCTGCCCGACTGCGGCCCAGCTCCAGCCCGCCTCTTTCTCGGCGATCGCCGGGATGTCGAGCGCGGCGTGGGTCGGCAGCACGTCGGGGACGTTGTCGGCCCGCGCCATCTGGACCGGCGCAAGCCCGAGGTACCCGGTCGCGAGCGCGGCGAGGCCGGAACGGAGGATGTACCGTCGAGAGCGAAACATGGCTTTCAGCTTTCCCTGGTTGGCGCGCCGGGCGAGACGGCGGGATGCGCCTGAAATATGGTGATCGCCGGGGCGCGGCCCCGAACCCTTCCCCGATTGCCGGTGCGCAAGACTCGGCGAAGGGGACAACAACCCGGCCGGGCGGAAGGTTGCACATAATTCGATGGTAGAAAACGCTGAATGCGCGCCTTCCATGCGGGGGATTCCGGCGGTGATTCTGGCCGGCGGGCGGTCGCGCCGGATGGGCGGCGGCGACAAATGCCTGCTGGCGCTCGGCGGCCGGCCGGTCCTCACTCACGTGATCGCGCGGATCCGGCCGCAAGTCGCGGCGTTGGCACTCAATGCCAACGGCGACCCCGCGCGCTTTGCTGCCTTCGATCTTGCCGTGTTGCCGGACAGCGTGCCGGATTTCGCGGGACCGCTGGCAGGCGTGCTGGCGGCGTTCGACTGGGCGGTGCAAGTGGCGCCGGAGGCGGGCCATGTCCTCACCGTGCCCGCCGACACGCCTTTCCTGCCGCGCGATCTTGTCGCACGCCTCGCGGCTGCGATCGACGCGACGCATGACACGGCGCTGGCGGAGAGCGGCGGGCGGTTGCATCCGGTGGTCGGGCTGTGGCCGCTGGCGCGGCGCGACGCGTTGCGCTTGGCGTTGGAAGAGGGGCTGCGCAAGGTCGAGGACTGGACCGGACGGCTGGCGGCCGCGCGCATCACATTCGATGCCGTCCCGGTCGATCCCTTCTTCAACGTAAACGACCCGGACGATCTCGCCGCCGCAACCCGGCTACTGGCGCGTCCCGATTAGGCTGGGGCTATTCGGGTTCGGCAACGAGCAGGGTGACCCGGTCGGTGAGGATCAGCACCTTGCCGGCGCCCTCGAAATTGACCGTGACGCGCCGGCCGGTGACGGACTGGATCTGGCCGAGGCCCCAATCCGGCCGGTCGGGGTGGCGGACGAACGTGCCGGGCGTCAGCAGCCCAGGCTCCGGTCGATCCGGCGCCGAATGATTAAGCGAAGGTTGATCGGGTCCCGCGCGAGTCATATTTGGCGACCTCCATCACACTATAAGCGAAATATCTGGCCGCTTTGCCGCGAAACGGTAAACTAGTCTGCCGGTCCTGTCCCGCCCAGCGCGGATGGTGACCGGGAATTCATCGGGGATGTTGGGGACGATATCGGCCTATGAAATTCGATCTGCAAATCCTGGAGCTGGTCTGCTCGCGCCTCTGTCACGACCTGATCAGCCCGGTCGGCGCCATCGGTAACGGCCTCGAGCTCATGGAGGAAGAGGGCGACGACGACCTGATGGCGGACGCCCGTCGGCTGGTGCAAAGCAGCACCCACCGCGCCTCCAGTCTGCTGCAGATGTATCGCTGCGCCTATGGCAATGCCGGCAACCAGCCAAGCTTCGGCGCGGCCGAGGCGGTGAAGCTCGCCAAGGACGCGATCGAGGCGAGCCGGATCGACTTCAAGGCGGCCGTGCCGGTCGGATTGTCCTGGCCCGCCGGCTTCGGCAAGCTGCTGGTCAACGGCATCCTGACGGCGGTCGAATGGCTGCCCCGCGGTGGCACTCTGTCGCTGACAGCAAACCTCGCTGGGGAGGGCGACGCCGCTGCCGACTTCACCATCACAGCCGAGGGTCAGCAGGCGGCCTGTTCCAATGAATCGGCGCGCTTGTTGCGACTCGATCGACAGGGAATTGATCTTACGGCACACAATATACAGCCATACTTGACCGGGCTCATTGCCGCACATCACAGCTATCGACTGGAGATTTCGCAACCCGTTGTGGGAACAGCGATTTTGACGGCGCGCCGGGACGCCTGAATCGGGCTAAAGCCGCGGCATTTCGGCCATTTTGGCTTCACCGTATATTAATGCTTTTCTGAAAATCTGCAGTCCTAATCCGGCCCTGAAAGCGGTCGGAGCGGTCTTGACCGCGCGTACCTCAAACGGGGCGACAGCTATGGACGATCTGCTTAAGGAATTCCTGACCGAGACCTCCGAAAACCTGGCGGTGCTCGACGTCGAGCTGGTGAAGCTCGAGCAAAACCCGAACGACATGGAGTTGCTCGGGAACATCTTCCGCCTCGTTCACACCGTGAAGGGTACTTGCGGGTTCCTTGGCCTGTCCCGCCTCGAATCGGTCGCGCATGCCGGGGAGAACGTGCTCGGCAAGGTGCGCGACGGCGAGATCGAAGTCGGCGCCGAAGCGGTCTCCCTCATTCTGGAATGCCTCGATCGGATCCGCACCGTGATGCAGGACCTCGAAGCCACCGGCTCGGAGCCCGCCGGTGACGACACCGATCTCATCAAGCGCCTGAACGCCTTTGCCGAGAGCGGCGGGGCTTCCGCGCCGGCCGCCGCTGCGGCGCCGGCTGCGGCTCCCGCGGCCCCGGCGGCGCCTGCGGTGCAGGAGAGCGGCGCCTCGATTTATGAACAGATCGGCGGCATGGGCACGGTCGATGCCGTCGTCGAAGTATTCTTCAACCGCCTGCTCGGTGACCTCCGCGTGAAGCAGGCGTTCGAGAACGCCAGCATCGATCACCTGCAGGGCCAGATGCGCGACTATCTCGCGAAGCTCTGCGGCGGCCCGGATTCCAGCGCCAAGTCGGCGCTCGCCGGTCGCGGCCTCAACGACGTGCAGTTCGACGCCGTCTGCGGCCATATGCAGGCGGCGCTGAACCAGCTCGAGGTTCCCGCCAATCTCTCAACCCGCGTCATGGGCATGGTGTTCGCCACCCGCGACGACATCACCGGCGGCGCGACCGCGGCGCCTGCCGCCGCGAAGCCGGAAGAAGCGCCGGCCGAATCCGCGTCGAAGCCCGCCAAGGCTACCGCCGCTGCAGCGAAGAAAGAAGGCGAGGGTGGCGCGACGGAATCCGTCGCCAACCAGACCATCCGCGTCAACGTCGAGCTGCTTGAGAACCTGATGACCATGGTCAGCGAGCTCGTGCTGACCCGCAACCAGGTCCTGCAGATCCTCAGGAAGCAGAAGGACAGCGAGTTCGCCGCGCCGCTGCAGCGTCTCAACCACGTGACTTCCGAGCTCCAGGAAGGCGTGATGAAGACCCGCATGCAGCCGATCGGCAACGCCTGGGCCAAGCTGCCGCGCCTGGTGCGCGACCTCAGCCACGAATTGAAGAAGAAGATCGACCTGGTGATGATCGGTCAGGAGACCGAGCTCGACCGCCAGGTGCTCGAGATGATCAAGGACCCGCTGACGCACATGGTGCGGAACTCGGGCGACCACGGTCTCGAGACGCCGGAGGAACGGCGCCGTACCGGCAAGCCGGAGACCGGCAAGATCACCCTGAACGCCTATCATGAGGGCGGCCACATCGTCATCGAGATCTCCGATGACGGCAAGGGCCTGCCGATGGATAAGATCAAGTCGAAGATCATCCAGAACGGTCTCGCCAGCGAGACCGAGCTGGAGAACATGAGCGACCAGCAGATCCAGCAGTACATCTTCAAGGCCGGTTTCTCGACCGCTGCCAAGGTGACCGCGGTCTCCGGTCGCGGCGTCGGCATGGACGTGGTGAAGACCAACATCGAGAAGATCGGCGGCACCGTCGAGCTGCGCTCGGTCGAGGGCAAGGGCACCACTTTCTCGATCAAGATCCCGCTCACCCTGGCGATCGTCTCCGCCTTGGTCGTTGAGTGCGCCGGCGAGCGCTTCGCGATCCCGCAGATCAGCGTGGTCGAGCTGGTGCGCGCCACGGCGAACGGCGAATTGAAGGTCGAGAAGATCAAGGACACGCCGGTCCTGCGTCTGCGAAACAAGCTGCTGCCGCTGGTCTCGCTCCGCGAGAAGCTGGAGCTCGGCGACGGCAAGGAAACGATCGAGAACGACACTTTTATCGTCGTCACCCAGGTCGGCACCTACAATTTCGGCATCATGGTCGATCGCGTGTTCGACACCGAGGAAATCGTGGTGAAGCCGGTGGCGCCGATCCTGCGCCACATCTCCATGTTCTCCGGCAACACCATCCTCGGCGACGGCAGCGTGATCATGATCCTCGACCCGAACGGGATTGCCGAGGCCTCGGGCCAGATCGGCATCTCGGACGGCGGCGAGGCGGCCGATGCCCGGGGCGCGAAGTCGCGCGGTCACGGCGAGGAGGCGGTGCCGCTGCTGCTGTTCCGCACCACGTCCGGCGTGCCGATGGCGGTGCCGCTGGCGCTGGTGGCGCGGCTCGAGGAGATCGAGAAGAAGGCGATCGAGCGGTCCAACGACCGCTGGGTCGTGCAGTATCGCGGCCAGCTGATGCCGCTCATCGCCATGAGCCCGGAACAGGACATGTCGATCGCCAAGGACGGCCGCCAGCCGGTGCTGGTGTTCTCCGACCGCGACCATGCCATGGGCCTGATGGTGGATGAGATCGTCGATATCGTCGAAGCCAAGCTCAACGTCGATCTCGCCGCGGAGCAGCCGGGCCGTATCGGCAGCGCGATCATCGCCGGCCAGGCGACCGAGATCGTGGATGCCGGCTACTACCTGAGCCAGGCGTTCAAGGATTGGTTCGGCTCGCAGCAGCAGGACACCGTCGACACCGGCAAGCGCCGTCGCGTGCTGCTGGTCGATGACAGCGCCTTCTTCCGGAACCTGCTGGCGCCGCAGCTGACCGCTGCCGGCTTCCAGGTGATCACTATGGACTCCGCCGACAAGGCGCTCGCGCTCTGCGAGGCCGGCGACGAGTTCGACCTGATCATCAGCGACATCGAGATGCCAGGGATGAACGGCTACGAGTTCTGCGAGTCGGTGAAGAAGAACGCCCGCTGGCAGACCACGCCGATCATCGCGCTATCGTCGCACGCGAGCCCGAAGGATATCGCGCGCGGCCGCCAGGTCGGCTTCGACGACTACGTCGCGAAGTACGACCGTGACGGCCTGGTTCACACCATGAACGAAGCGCTCGCCGAATTGAGAGGTGCCGCATGAGCAAGACCACCGGAATCGAGACCGATCTCGCGGCGGGGGCCGCCGCCGGCTCGAACGAACACCGCGACTACGTGACCATGTCGATCGGTGGCCAGCTGTTCGGCATCCCGGTCCTGAAGGTGCAGGACGTGCTCGGGCCCCAGACCATCACCCGGGTGCCGCTGGCGCCGGTCGAGGTTGCGGGCTCCCTGAACCTGCGTGGCCGGATCGTGACCGCGGTGGACGTGCGCCTGCGCCTCGGCCTGCCGAAGCGCGACAGCGACAAGCACGCGATGTCGGTCGTCGTCGAGCACGAGGGCGAGCTCTACAGCCTGCTGGTGGATACGGTGGGCGAGGTGCTGAGCCTGGAGAGCCGGGACTACCAGCGCAATCCCCCCACCCTTAATCCGAGATTGCGCGAGTTCTCGGATGGGATATATCGTCTGAACGACTCGTTGCTGGTGGTCCTCAGCGTCTCCTCGCTGCTGAACTTCGGCAACCGGGCGGACGCCGCCTGACCGCTTTGCGCTTTGCCCGCTGAGGCGGGGTCGCGGATACCCGGCGACCCCCGCCATCGGACATACCAGAGTAGGGGCGGAGCAGGGAATGGGGACCCGGTTCGCCTGAGCGGCAGACGGAGCTACTCTGATGAAGTCATGTCTCATCGTCGATGATTCCAAGGTCGTGCGAATGGTGGCCCGCAAGATCATCGAGGGCCTCAATTTCGCGATCGAGGAAGCCGACAACGGCCAGACCGCGATGGACCAGTGCCTGAAGCGGATGCCGGATGCGATCCTGCTCGACTGGAACATGCCGGTGATGAGCGGAATCGACTTCCTGCGCAGCCTGCGGCAGATGCCGGGCGGCCAGACGCCGATTGTCGTGTTCTGCACGACCGAGAACGACATCCAGCACATCCAGGAGGCAATCTCGGCCGGCGCCAACGAGTACATCATGAAGCCCTTCGACAGCGAGATCATCGAGTCGAAGTTCACCCAGGTCGGACTCCTTTAACTAGAAATCATCGGCACCAGGGAATGCGGTCGGAGACCCAAGCATCAGCGGCTGGCGGTGGCCCCTATAGAGTAATGATCGTGGACGATTCCGCGGTCATCCGTGGCCTCCTCACGAAGACGGTTGAGACCGACGCGGAGATCAAGGTGGTCTCGACGGTCGGCAACGGCCAGGCGGCGATCGATGCCCTGAAGCGCACCGACGTCGACATCATCGTGCTCGACATCGAGATGCCGGTGATGGACGGGATGACCGCCCTGCCGAAGCTCCTCGAGGCGCGGCCCGGCGTCCAGGTCATCATGGCCTCGACCCTTACCTTGAAGGGTGCCTCGGTCAGCATGAAGGCGCTCTCGCTCGGAGCCGCCGACTACCTGCCGAAGCCGACCACCACGACCGGCCTCCACAACGCCGACGATTTCAAGCGCGAGCTTATCGAGAAGGTGAAAAGCTGGGGCCTCGTCGCCCGCCGCAAGCGCGGCCTGCCGCCCGGCACCGCTGCGGCGCCGGGCAGCGCGGCAGCTCCGGCGGCGCCGAAGAAGCTGTATACCGGCGAGGTCAGGCTGCGTCCGGCGGCGACCGTTGCAGGACGTGTCGATTGCCTTGCGATCGGCTCCTCCACTGGCGGTCCCCAGGCGCTCTTCACTTTGTTCCGCGCCTTGGGACGGGTGGACAAGATGCCGGTCTTCGTCACCCAGCACATGCCCGCCACCTTCACCACCATCCTGGCCGAGCATCTGGCCCAGGCCGCCGGCATGCCGGCGGCCGAAGCGAAGGACGGCGAGGCGGTCGCCCCCGGCCGGATCTACGTGGCGCCCGGCGACTTCCACATGACGGTGGAGAGCCAGGGCGCCGGCATGGTGGTCAAGCTGAACAAGAACCCGCCGGAGAACTTCTGCCGTCCCGCGGTCGATCCGATGCTCCGCTCCATCACCAAGGCCTACGGCCCGCGCACCCTGTTTGTCATGCTGACCGGCATGGGGCAGGATGGGTTGAAGGGAGCCCGGGACCTGGTTGCGGCGGGGAGCACCGTGATCGCACAGGACGAAGCCACCAGCGTGGTGTGGGGCATGCCGGGCGCAGTCGCGACCGCCGGCCTCTGCACGGCCGTGCTGCCGCTGAACGAGATCGGGGCCTATGTGAAGAAGGCCCTGATGAGGACGGCGGCATGACCGTGACTGACTTCGACTTCATCTGCCAGATCCTGAAGCAGCGCTCCGGTCTCGTGCTCGGCAACGACAAGGCCTATCTGCTGGAGAGCCGGTTGCTGCCCGTCGCGCGCAAGTATCGCCTCGCCTCGTTCGAGGACCTGGTGCGCCTGATCCGGGTCAAGAGCGACGAGGCGGTGATCAAGGACGTGGTCGAGGCGATGACCACGAACGAGTCCTTCTTCTTTCGCGACACCAAGCCGTTCGACCAGTTCAAGCAGATCGTGCTGCCGACCATGATGGCGGCGCGCTCCAGCAAGCAGATCCGGATCTGGAGCGCCGCCTGCTCCAGCGGCCAGGAGCCCTATTCGCTGGCGATGATCCTCTCCGAGATGTCGGCGCAGCTTGCCGGCTGGAAGATCGAGATCGTCGGCACCGACCTTTCGACCGAGATCCTCGACCGTGCCAAGGAAGGCGTCTACTCCCAGTTCGAGGCGCAGCGCGGCCTGCCGATCACGCTGCTGGTGAAGTATTTCACCCAGGTGGGCGACCGCTGGCAGATCAGCCAGAAGATCCGCGGCATGGTGCAGTATCGCGAGTTCAACCTGCTGAACGATCCGAAGGTGCTCGGCCGCTTCGACGTCGTGTTCTGCCGCAACGTGCTGATCTACTTCGACCAGCCGACCAAGGCGAAGATCCTGAACAGCATCTCCGGCCTCATGCCGGACGACGGTTTCCTGTTCCTCGGCGGCGCCGAGACCGTGCTTGGCATCACCGACAAGTTCCAGCTCCTGGCCGGCCAGCGCGGCGTCTATGGTTTGGCGCCGGCGTCGCACAAGCCCGCCACCGCGCACCGCGCCTGACCGCAGGCGACGCTCCCGAACGATTTCCAGAAATGGAATGCCCGGCGCGAGGCCGGGCATGACGTCCGATTGCTTGAAGAGCGCGCTCAGGCGCTTTCGGCGGCCTTCGCGGGCTGGCCGGCGGCCTCGGGATCGCGCAGCACGTAGCCGCGGCCCCAGACCGTCTCGATGTAGTTCTCGCCGCCGGTCGATTGCGACAGCTTCTTCCGGAGCTTGCAGACGAAGACGTCGATGATCTTCAGCTCCGGCTCGTCCATGCCGCCGTAGAGATGGTTCAGGAACATCTCCTTGGTGAGGGTGGTGCCCTTGCGCAGGCTCAGGAGCTCGAGGATTCCATATTCCTTGCCGGTCAGGTGCAGCGGCTGGCCGCTCACCTCGACGGTGCGGGTGTCGAGGTTCACCAACAGCTTGCCGGTCTTGATCACGGAATCCGAATGGCCCTTGGAGCGGCGGACGATCGCCTGGATACGGGCGATCAGCTCGCGCCGGTCGAACGGCTTGGTCAGATAGTCGTCGGCGCCGAAGCCGAGACCTTTGATCTTGCTGTCGAGTTCGGACAGACCGGAAAGGATCAGGATCGGAGTGTTAACGCGCGAACTCCGCAGGCGTCGTAACACTTCGTAACCGTCGATGTCGGGCAGCATCAGGTCGAGAAGGATGATGTCATAGTCGTAGAGTTTGCCGATCTCGAGCCCGTCTTCGCCGAGATTCGTTGAATCAACGATATAACCTTCCGCCTTCAGCATCAGTTCGATGCTCTTCGCGGTATTGGTATCGTCCTCGACTAAGAGCACGCGCATGGCGTCAAATCCCTTATGTCCGTCGTCGCCGCTCGTTTAACCCTGTGAATATTAACCATTTGGGCAGGCAATTGTAAAGAAAAGCTTGGCCGGCCGGGCTTGGTTCGGGGTTACATCAGAAGCGATCTGACTTTTGTCCTAAGATACTGATTTCCCCCGACTTCCGGGGGAATGCTTAACGCGTACTCTCACAGCCCAGCATTAACCGAGGGTTAACGGCGTCGCCCCTACACTCAGTCCCGAAAGCGGAACCCGGGCCGGTCTCAAGAACCCCACGTGATCAAGAATCTGGAACCATTGATGCGGGAAGTGACCCGCGTGCCGGACGTGACCGTTTACGGCAAGGTCGCCGCCATACTGGGCATGCTGGTCGAGATCGCCGGCCTCGAGGATGCGCTTTCGATCGGATCGCGCTGCGACCTCCTGGACCGCACCGGCAACCGGGTGCCGGCCGAGATCGTCGGCTTCCGCGACGGCCGGGCGCTCGCCATGTCCTTCGGCGCGCTGGACGGCATCGGCCTCGGTAGCCAGGCGCTGCTGGTCCACGACGAACCGGTGGTTCGGCCGACCTCCGCCTGGCTCGGACGGGTGGTCGATGCCCTGGGCCGGCCGCTCGACGGCAAGGGGCCGCTCCCGCTCGGCCCGGCCCCCATCCGCATCCGCAACGCGCCGCCGCCCGCACATATGCGGGCCCGGGTCGGCGGCAAGATCGATCTCGGGCTCCGCGCCATCAACACCTTCACCTCGGTCTGCCGCGGCCAGCGGCTCGGCATCTTCGCCGCGTCCGGGATCGGCAAGTCGGTGCTGCTCTCGATGATGGCGCGCTACACCTCGCTCGACGTCAACGTCATCGGCCTCATCGGCGAGCGCGGTCGCGAGGTCCAGGAATTCCTGGAAGACGAGCTCGGCCCGGAAGGCCTGGCGCGGAGCGTGGTGGTGGTCGCGACCTCGGATGAATCCCCGCTACTCCGCCGCCAGGCGGCGCAGATGACGCTGGCACTCGCCGAATATTTCCGCGACCAGGGCCAGCAGGTGCTCTGCCTGATGGATTCGGTGACCCGCTTCGCCATGGCGCTCCGCGAGATCGGCCTCTCGGCCGGCGAGCCGCCCGCCAGCAAGGGCTACACGCCGTCGGTCTTCGCCGGCCTGCCGCGGCTGTTGGAACGCGCCGGGCCCGGTCTGGTCGGCTCCGGCAGCATCACCGGCCTCTTCACCGTGCTGGTCGAGGGCGACGATCACGACGAGCCGGTGGCTGACGCGTGCCGCGGCATCCTCGACGGACACATCGTGCTCGAGCGCGCGATCGCCGAGCGCGGGCGCTATCCCGCGCTCAACGTGCTGCGTTCGCTTTCCCGCACCATGCCGGCCTGCAACAACGAGCAGCAGAACGACATGATCCGGGTCGCCCGGCAGAACATGTCGGTCTATGACGATATGGCGGAGCTGATCCGCCTCGGCGCCTATCGCCGCGGCACCGATCAGACGGTCGACCGCGCGATCGAGCTGCGGCCGGCTTTGGAGAAGTTCCTGTCGCAGCGCCGCGACGAGCGCTCCGACCTCGAGACCGGCTATCGCGAGCTCGCCGGCATCCTCGGCCTGCCCTACGGCGAGGCTGGCACTCCGGGTGGCGCATCCGGCGGCGAGGCGGCGGCATGAGCGGCCTCGACCAGATGCTGCGGCTGCAGAAGTGGTCGCTGGACGAGAAGCGGCGCCAGGCCGCCGATCTCGAGGCGCTGATCGAGCGGCTGCGGGGCGACGTGCGGCGCCTCGACGAGGAGGTCGCCAGCGAGATCGAGACCGCCCGCAACGACCTCGAGCTGCAGCGGGCGCTGCCCGACTACAAGCAGGTCATGGCCGAGCGGCGCGAGCGCATCTTGAAGTCGATCGCCGACCTCTCCGCCGAGCTCGAGAAGCTGCGCGAGCAGATCATGGAATCCTTCGCCGAGCTGAAGAAGACCGAGCAGACTATCCAGAACCGGCAGCAGCGCCAGCGCGTCCAGCAGCGCCGGCGTGAGCAGAACCAGGCCGACGAGATGGGCCTGCAGATGCATCGCCGCAAGAAGGACACGACGCTCTAGGCGTCGCTCCGCGCTTCCCGACAACCTCCTTTAGATTCGCTGGGTCCCACGGGGAACTCCGCCGGGATGCGCCGCTTATCCCGTTTATCGCAACCGGATATGCATCACGGATTTCAGCAGGAGGAATGCCATGGCGCAGACCATGCCGCGCAGCCAGGATACCTTGAAGAAGGACGAAACCGTCAGCCTGATCGCTTCGGACAAGGTTCGCGGCACCAAGATCTACAACCGCCGCCACGAGCATGTCGGCGAGGTCGAGGATATCATGATCGACAAGCTCTCCGGCGTCGTCGCCTATGCGGTGGTCGGCTTCGGCGGCTTCCTCGGTCTCGGCGAGACGCGCCGCGCGGTTCCCTGGAGCGTCCTGCACTACGACACCACCGATGACGGCTTTGTCGCCGATGTCGATGACGCGGTGCTGAAGAACGCCCCCAACGAGATTCCGGCGGGCGACGCCTACTACCGAGACGTCGATTGGAACAGCCGGATCTACAGTCACTTCGGCGTGCCGCCCTACTGGATTTGAAGCGGCGTCCCCAACCGAGCAGAGGAGAATGCCCATGAACAGTCTCACCCGTGGCCTGTTGGCGGCCGGCGTCCTGTCGACCGCGGCCCTCGCCACCATCCCGGCCGGCGCCCAAAGCACCACCGTCGCGCCGGCGACGACACCGCCTCCGGCGACCACCACCGATACCTCGAGCAGTACGTCGAACAGCATGGGGATCGGGACGGCGGTTCGCAACGCGGACGGTTCCTATAACGCCAGCGCCGTGATCGGTCTCGACGTTCGCAACAGCAACAACGACAGCATCGGCTCGGTCCGGCAGCTGATCGTCGATA
Source organism: Binatia bacterium (assembly GCA_035541335.1). Lineage (GTDB taxonomy): Bacteria > Pseudomonadota > Alphaproteobacteria > Dongiales > Dongiaceae > Dongia. The sequence continues at coordinate 582 of DATKNM010000357.1, read as the reverse complement.
AGAGCGGGAAGGTCTCCGGCGTCGTGGTGGACGTCGGCGGTTTCCTCGGGATCGGCGCGCATCCGGTGCTGCTGCAGTGGAACCAGGTGCAGCTCGCCGACCGCGACGGCAAGACCATCGCCGTCGTCGATGTCGACAAGGACACCCTGAAGCAGATGCCCGCCTACAAGTCGTAGGTGGTCGTCTGAACCAGCGAGGGCCGGCTACAAAGTCGCCGGCCCTTTGCTTCTGCCTCAGGCGGTGAACTGGTCGTGCGATTGCCGGAGCTCGTCGAGCGGCGAGACCGGGAAGGTTTCGACCGTGCGGAACTCGACGCCGCCCTTGCAGCCGCCGAGCTCCAGCGCCTGTTCGAAGATGCCGGAGATGTCGCGGCGCTGGTCCGGGCCGAGGCGCCGTCGACTGCGGATCATCAGGTCGAAGCGCTTGCCGCGGATGAGGCCATCGAGCTGGAAGGCGCCGAGCGCGGCGAAATTCACCTCGACCAGGAAGCGCGTGCCGCGTCCCTTCTTCTCCTCCTCGGGATCATCACCGCCGCCGCCATGGCGGTAATAGAGGTTGATCTGGGTCAGCCCGATGCGCTCG
>DATKNM010000356.1:0-4068 GCA_035541335.1 Binatia bacterium | reverse complement strand
TGCGGCTGCTGCCACTCTGGAAGACCTGGAACAGCACGATCAGGAGCACCATGATCGCCGCCCAGATGATGAGATTCTTGCCCAAATTCACGTTCTGATCCTCGCCCCGCAGGTGCGACCCTGACTGCGTTCCCAAGTTCGATCTTGGACGCCAAACACCAAGAGCCCCCGGACGTCGCGAAACCTCCGCACGCCAAGAGGCCCTAGCTGCAGCACTTTACATAGTGTGCGTCCGTTAATAAGCAACTGTAAAGCCGCTAGATGTCGCTGGAATGGCCGGCCGAAATCGGGCCTCCAACCCAACTCCGAAGCCCAGCCCCGGCACCGCCTCCACGGCCTCCCCGGCCCAGAGGGCCGGCAGTGCCTTCCGGGCCGGCACCGGGACCCCCTGGAGGGCCTGGGAGTGACCGGCCCGGCCGAGCTGGCGCATCCCGGCTTCGCCCAGTCGCGCGATCGTGAGATCCCGGCCGCCGGGCAGCTCCGGCCCAACCGCGAGCTCATAACGCCGGTCCCAGTCAAACCGTTCACTAGGTTTCACCGGAATCCGGTCGCGGATCGCGCCCCAGTCGCGAAAGACCTCGAGCCGGCCGCCCTCACGGCGCAGGTGGCAGCCGCCCAGTGTGAAATCGGCGGCATCCCGCCGCAGCGCCGCCATGGCCTCCGAGAGCCGGGCCTCGGCGACCGGATAGCCGCTGCCGCCGATGCATTGCAGCAGGCGCGCCAAGGCCGACCGGGCGGCCGGCGCTTCCGGATCGAGAGGGGCCAGATCGATTGTCGCCCAACCTGCCGGATCGAGTGTGAGACTCTCCGCGAGGATCGTCGCCGCTTCGACGTCGCGCCGGTGACGTTCGAGGCCGAGCCGGTGGAGCTGCGCCTTCTGCCGCGTCTCGTCCTCCGGCCCCGCTGCGCGTTCGGCGCGCAGGCGGGCGCGCTCGAAGGCCGGATTGCTGTTGCTCGGGTCCTCGAGCCAGGGCTGGCCGCGGGCGGCAAGGGTCGCACGCAACACCGCCTTGGGCACGCCGAGCAGCGGCCGCAGCAGGCGGATCCCCCGCCAGGGGCGGAGGGCGCTCATCCCGGCGAGGCCGTAGTCCGAGCTGCCGCGCGCCGCGCGCATGCGATGAGTCTCGATCTGGTCGTCGAGCTGGTGGGCGAGGCAGAGATGGAGGATGCCCGCGGCCCGGCAATGGTCGGTGAGCAACGCGTAGCGCGCGTCTCGCGCCGTGGACTGCACCGCCGATTCAGGCTTCGGCCCCTGCCAGCGGATGATGCTGTGACGGAGATTGGTACGGCCGGCGAGCCAGCGCCCCACCTGCTCCGCCTCAGCGGCGGATTCGGCGCGAAGGCCGTGGTCGATGGTGATCGCGGCGACGGTCGCGTCCCGCGCCGACGCCCATTCCACCAGCAGCAGCGTCAGCGCCAGGCTGTCCGGCCCGCCGGAGACGGCGACGGCGACGGTCGGATTGCGCTCGAACGGCCCGAGCCGGGCCATCATCCCGGAGAAATCGTTCGCGGAGAGAGGCGCCGCGGTGAGACCGGCGCCCCTCGTCACGTTCTCCGCGCTCAGCCCGCCGTGCAACCGTAACGCTGCTGGGCCCGCGCGGCGCGATCCTTGATCGCGGCGGAGGCGGTGGGGAACTGCTTCGCGAGCTGCTTGAAGGCGGTGCAGGCGTTGTCCTTCTGCCCGATCTGGCCGAGGGACATGCCGAGCTTCAGCAGATTGTCCGGCGCCTTCGAGCTCTTTGGATACTTCTGATAGCCCTGGGCGAAGGTGACGGCAGCGTTCTGGAAGTCGCTGCGCGCATAGTAGGTCTCGCCCAGCCAGTACTGGGCGTTGCCCGCCAGCGGATCCTTCGGATGCTGGGCGACGAAGGCCTTCAAGGCGAGCTCCGCCTCGGCATAGGCGCCGCGCTGCAGGAGGCCGGTCGAATAATCGTACTGCTCCTGCGGCGTGTTGCCGGGGAGGACGATGCTGCTCGGATTCTGGTTGGCGGTCGCCGCTGGAGCGGTGGACTGACCGGCCGCCGCCGCGGCAGCCTCGGCGGCGCCGGCGGGTGCCTGCGGCAGCGGCGCGTTGGCCGGCAGGGTGCCGAGCGTGCCGGGCGCGGTCGGCTGGGGAATCTGCTGGGTGCCTTCCGGTCCGGGCAGGCCGGCCTGTTGGTTGTTCGCATCCATCTGGTCGGCCGATTGCGGCAAGGGCTGCCCGCCTTGAGACATGACCTGCGCGGCCTGTCCTGCCGGGGCTTGTCCCGCAGGGGCCTGACCTGCGGGCGCCTGATCTCCGGGCGCGCCGGCAACCGGTGCCCCAGGCATCGCGCCGCCGGTGCCTTCGAGGCGGCCGAGGCGGAACTCGGTGTCCTTCTGCATGCGGTCGAGCCGCTGCGAGAGGTCGTCCACCTTGATGCCGAGCTGCTCGATCTGGCCCTGCAGCTGGCTCATCTGCTGGCTCATCTGCTGCATCTGCACGACCTGCTGCGCGGCGATCGTGCCACCGCCCGCGCCGCTGCCGGGCATCTGATTCTGCAGCAGCGCCATCTGCTGCTTCAGCTGCTCGACCTGCTGCCGGAGATCGCTAACCTCATCGGCGCGCGCCGGTGCGAGCTGTGCCATGGCCAGCGCGGCGAACAGCGAAAGGCCGAGCAGACCCGTTCGACGCCGCCCGATGAAAAGGAGGGGCCGACGCGTCGGAACCGCGAGCGAAGTTTCAAAAGCCATCATCGATCCGATGCCTCAGGTGCTTTGAGAGTCATGTGCTTTGAGCTCGGGTGCTTCAGGTTCCGGGTCACCGGCCATTCGACCGCGCCCCGCCTCACATGAATTGCATTAGAAAACAAGATACTTGGCTTGGTTCTGGGCGGAAATATGGCATCGCCCCGCGGGGCTTTGCCAAGTCCCCGTGATGACAAATCCCAGAAAAGAACCGGGCATTCGGCATGCGAGTTCCCTGGCGCCCCACCCCGCCATCCCGGGCACGCGCAGAAACGACAAACGCCGCCGTCGCCCTTCGGGGCGACGCCGGCGTCGTCATACCAAGACCCTAGACCGGACCGACGGTCTTACTGGTTGATCGCGGTGACGCCGCGACGATTCTGCGACCAGCAGGACTCGTTGGAATCGGTGCAGATCGGACGCTCCTTGCCGTAGGAGATCGTGTTGATCCGACCCTTGTCGATGCCGAGAGCGGTCAGGTAGTTCGACACCGAGTTCGCACGGCGCTCGCCCAGCGCGAGGTTGTACTCGCGGGTGCCGCGCTCGTCGCAATGACCCTCGACGGTGACGGTATGCTGCGGATACTGCTGCAGCCAGGCGGCTTCCTTCTGCAGCTGGGACTGCGCCTCAGCAGTCAGATCGTAACGATCGAAGCCGAAATAAACCGTGTTGCCGACATTCTGGTTGAAGTCCTCGACGCTGCCCGGCGTGACGTTGCCCGTCGTGGCCGCCCCGGTCTGCCCCGTGGTGCCGGCGCCCTGAGTAGAAGCCGTTTCGACCGGTTGGTCCGAAGAGCAGGCTGCGAGAAGCAGACCCGCCGCCAGGACCGACATTAGCTGGAGACGCATTTTCCTTATCCTCTCATCCTCTTTTTAATTCACAGGCAGCCTCGTGGATAATACCCCCACCCCCGCTGGGTTCCGGGCTTACCCCCGCCTGACTCGCCGATTCTACAGGTGATTGTACCCAATTTTGGGCCTTGACGCGCTCAGAATCGGCCGGGACCATAGTGGATTATTGATTGTCAAGCAAGGGCGACCAGGCCGGATCGGAGCCATCCATCGGGGTTTTCAGGATGCGCTCGTTGTAGCCGGTGAGGTCGATGCTGTGGAGCTGGGTAAGCCCCCGCTGGTCCTGGGAAAAGAACGCCAGCACGCGTCCGTTCGGCGCCCAGGTCGGTCCTTCCACCAGCCAGCCGGTCGAGAGGATCCGCTCCCCTGAGCCATCCGGTCGCATGACGCCGATCTGGAAGGTCTGGCCGAAGAACTTGGTGAAGGCGATGAGATCGCCGCGCGGCGACCAGACCGGGGTGGCATAGCGCCCCTGCCCCTTGCTGATGCGCTGCACGTTGGAGCCGTCGGC
>DATKNM010000355.1:0-2824 GCA_035541335.1 Binatia bacterium | reverse complement strand
CCGGCGGCAGATCCCGACCTATGACTTGCTCGGCGAGGAAGGGCTCGTCCGCATCGAGGCGGCGATCGATGTCATCCTCGCGGAGATCGGCATCGAGTTTCGCGGCGATTCCCGGGCGCTGGAGCTCTGGCGCGAGGCCGGAGCCGACGTGGATGGTGAGCGGGTGCGGTTCGCGCCCGGCTTGGTGCGCGACATCATCGCGCGGACGGCGCCGAAGAGCTTCGTCCATCATGCCCGCAATCCTGCGCGCTCGGTCACGATCGGCGGCGACCGGATCGCCTTCGCGCCGGCCTACGGCTCGCCCTTCGTGCACGATCTCGAAGGCGGGCGGCGCTACGGCTCGCTGGAGGATTTCCACAACTTCGTGAAGCTCGCCTATGCGGCACCCTTCCTCCACCATTCAGGGGGCACGGTCTGCGAGCCGGTCGATGTGCCGGTGAACAAGCGGCATCTCGACATGGTCTATGCGCATCTCCGCTACTCCGACAAGCCGTTCATGGGCGGCGTCACCGCCGAGGAGCGGGCCGAGGATTCGATCGCGCTCGCCCGCATCGCCTTCGGCGCGGAGTTCACGGACAAGAACTGCGTCATCATGGGGAACATCAACGCCAATTCCCCGCTGGTCTATGACGGCACCATGTCGAGGGCGCTGCGCGCCTATGCCCGCGCCAACCAATGCGCCGTCGTGGTGCCGTTCATCCTCGGCGGGGCCATGGGGCCGGTGACCAACGCCGGCGCGATCGCCCAATCCATGGCGGAAGCCATGGTCGGCGTGGCGCTGACCCAGCTCGAGCGGCCCGGCGCGCCGGTCGTCCTCGGGAACTTCCTGAGCTCGACCTCGCTGCGCTCGGGCGCGCCGACCTTCGGCACGCCGGAGCCGGCCTTGGGCTCGCTGGTGGTGGGGCAGCTGACGCGGCGGCTCGGGATTCCCTTGCGCTGCTCCGGCGCCTTCACGGCCTCCAAGGCCGCCGACGGCCAGGCGATGCAGGAGAGCGCCGTCTCCATGCTGGCGGCGATCCAGTGCGGCGCGCACTTCATCCTGCATTCCGCCGGCTGGCTCGAAGGCGGCCTGGTCATGTCCTATGAGAAGTTCGCCATGGACGCCGATTTCTGCGCCGCCATGCACACCTATCTCGCCGGGCTGCCGGTGGACGACAACGCGCTGGCGCTCGACGCCTTCCGCGAGGTCGGCCCCGGCAAGCACTTCTTCGGCTGCGCCCACACGCTGAAGAATTACGAGACCGCGTTCTGGGATTCGGCGATCGCAGACAACAATTCCTTCGAGCAGTGGCGCGACGCCGGCGAGAAGACCCTGACCCAGCGCGCCCACGAGAAATGGCGCGCGATGCTGCGAACCTACGAGCCGCCGCCGATCGATCCTGCCGTGGATGAGGCGCTTCGCGATTTCATCGACCGCAAGAAGCAGGCGGTCGGCGACATGTGGCATTGAGTTCAGGCGGGCGGCGGCGCCATGGATCGCATCGAGGCGATGAAGGTGTTCGTCGCCGCGCTGGACGAGGGCAGCCTCGCCGGGGCGGGACGACGACTCGGCCGGTCCCCGGCCGCAGTCAGCCGGGCGATCGCCTTCCTGGAGAGCCATGTCGGCGCCGAGCTGCTGCACCGGACGACGCGCACCCTGAAGCTGAGCCAGATCGGCGAGGGCTATGCGGAAGCCTGCCGGCGCGTGCTTGCCGAGCTGGAAGCCGCCGACCTCGCGGCCGCGGGCGAGCATGCTGCGCCGACCGGGACCCTCACCATCACCGCGCCGCCGATCGGCGGCGAGGAGGTGTTGCGGCCGGTGATCGACGCCTTTCTCGAAGCCTTTCCCGCGGTCTCGGTTCACCTGGTCCTGATCGACCGCGCCGCCAACCTGGTGGAGGAGGGAATCGACGTGGCGCTGCGCATTCTCGACCTGCCGGATTCGAGCCTGGTGGCAGTGCGCATCGGCGGCGACGTGAAGCAGGTGGTGGTCGCCGCGCCGCGCTATCTCGCCCGGCATCCGCGCATCGACGAGCCCGCCGATCTCGCCAAGCATTGCATCGTCACCACCGGCACCGAGGGCCGCGACCGCTGGGTGTTTCCGCCGGCCAAGGGGAGCACGGTGCCGCGCGCCGTCCACTTCAAGCCGCGGCTCATCGTCAACAGCGTGCGCGGCGCCCTCGGCGCAGCCGTCGCCGGGATCGGCGTCACCCGGCTGCTGACCTATCACGTGGCCGAGCGGGTGCAGGACGGATCGCTGAAGCTGCTGCTCCGGGACGCCGAGCCGCCGGCGCGGCCGGTCCACCTGGTCATGCCGGAGGGCCGGCTCTCGGTGCCCAAGGTCCGTGCCTTCGTCGATTTCGCGGCGCCCCGCTTGAAGGCTGAATTCGCTCGGCTTTCCGCCGAGGCGCTGGCCCTTCAGCCCTGAATCATTCTTCCGTTTATCGGAAGAGTGATTGCCGTATGCTGCCAATTCTGCCGAACAGAGGAATGCGCAAATATCTCCGCGTCGGCCGGACGCAATCCCGTGCTCCGGCCAGAACTGAGGAGAGACATCATGAGCAACGAACAGAAGGTCGCCATCGTCACCGGTGCTTCCCAGGGGATCGGCGCCGGGCTGGTGAAGGCCTATCGCGACCGCGGATACCGGGTCGTCGCGACCTCGCGGTCGATCAAGCCCACCAACGACAGCGATGTGGTCGCGGTCGCCGGCGATATCGGCGATCCCAAGACCGCCGACGCGGTGGTTGACACGGCGATGACGCGGTTCGGCCGCGTGGATACGCTGGTCAACAATGCCGGCATCTTCATCAGCAAGCCGTTCACCGAATACACGGAAGAAGAC
>DATKNM010000354.1:0-2112 GCA_035541335.1 Binatia bacterium | reverse complement strand
TGTCCAAGGGGAATGCCGATTTGGGCATAGCCGCCTTTCCGGTCACGACCTTCCAGTCGCCAGCTTGAGACACGCGCTTCTCAGCTCGAAGTATCTGCTTCCCCTGCATCAACCGGAGGATGCCAGAGGGGCATACCCTTCACAATCTATGGGTCTCGTTCAATTCTCGCACAAGAACAAAAAATGAACTATACTCTATTCCGCGCCGCCCAAAGCCAACCCCCGACCGGACCCCGACAGAAGGAAAATTCGACTTGGCCATCGCGAGTAGCCCAAAGTCGTTCTTCGTCAGTGGCTTAACTTACTTTGACGCCCCAACGAAATAGCGGAGATCGTAAAGGGAGGTTCCCGCCCTACCGCCGTCCCGGCAGCTGCGCGATCTCCAGCCCGGCGCGCCGCGTCAGGCTTTCGGCGATGTCGCGGTAGCGCATGGCCTGCGCCTCCGCCTCCGCGATCTTCTGCAGGGCGCGCGCGATCGCCCGGCTGGACCAGCGGCGGCATTGCTTCTCGAGCCGCGGCCGGTCACGCCAGAGCATCGGCGAATTGAGGGCCGCCATGGCGTTCTGCAGCGGCTCGCCGGCTTCGAGGCGGCCGACCGCGCCGTGCAATTTGAGGAAATGCCGCGCGAGGCCGCGGAGGATCATGATCGGCGCGGTCTCGGTGAAATTGAGGTCGAACTGCCGCTCGATCGCCGCGCGATCCCCCTCGGCGATCGCGTAATTGAGGTCGTCGAGCTCGATGCCGGCGGAATGGCCGATCGAGGCGAGGACGTCGTCGAGCTCGATCCGCGGCGCATCGCCGGCATAGAGGATCAGCTTCTCGAGCTCGGAGCGCGTGGCGCCGCGGTCGCCGCCCAGCGACTGCTCGAGATAAGCGAGCGCCGCCGGCGCGGCACTCTTGCCCGCGGCGGAAAGCTGCGCCTCGATCACGCCGCGGAGGTCGCCGGCGGAATCGTGATAGCAGGCGATGGCGGCGGCATGCGGCACGGATTCGAACAGCTTGCGCAAGGCGGCGCGGCCGGGGAGATCGCTGCCTTCGAAGACCACCAGCGCGTTCCTGGAATCGCGGTGCGTCTCCAGGAAGTCCTCGATCGCCTTCGCCTGGCCGTCGGTGACGCCGTTGATCCGGATGGCGCGCCGCCCGCCGAGCATCGAGATGGCGCCGGCCTCGTCAGCGAGGCGCGCCGGATCGCTGCGCACCGCGTCGCCGTCGATCTCGACCACACGGAAGGGATCGTCGCTGCTGCCGGCCGCCGCCTTCACCAGCGCGGTCACGCGCTCGCGCACCAGGCCCTCATCCGGCCCGAACACCAGCACCGCCGCCATCTTCTCGGCCGGCGATTTCAGAAAGGCGTCGAACTGGCGGCGATCCCATTTCATATGGACTCGATCTCTGCCACGCGCGACCCAGCTTGCGGGTCTCGAAACTTAAATGACGACGTTGACGATCCGGTTCGGCACCAGGATGACTTTTTTCGGCGTCTTCCCATCCAGCGCCCGTTGCACCGCGGGGTCGGCCAAGGCGGCCTTCTCCGCCACCGCCTTCTCCGCGTCGCGCGGCAGCTGGATCGTCGCGCGCAGCTTGCCGTTCACCTGAACGGCGACGGTCGCCATGTCGTCGATCACCAGCGCGGGATCGGCGGCCGGCCAGGCGGTCTCCACCAGCAGCGTCTTGTGGCCGAGGCTGCGCCAGATCTCCTCCGCGAGATGCGGCATCATCGGGCCGATCAGCATGGCAAGCGTGTCGAGCGCTTCCTTGCGCGCCCAGAGCCCGGCCGCATCGGTGAGTGCCTCCGGCTTCACCTCGGCCAAGGTGTTCGCGAACTTGTAGATCGCCGCGACGCCGCTGTTGAAGCTGAACTTTTCGATATGCTCGGTGACCGCGGCGGCCGCCTTGTGGCTCGCGCGGCGCAGCGCCAGCACCTCCGGCGGGAAGTTGCTGGGTGGAGCGCCCAGCTCTTCTTTGAGGGCCGGGAAGGATTCGATCCAGCTCTCGGCGATGCGCCAGATGCGCTGGGTGAACCGCCAGGCGCCTTCGACGCCGGCATCGGTCCATTCCATGTCGCGCTCCGGCGGGCTGTCGGAGAGCACGAACCAGCGGGCGGTGTCGGCG
>DATKNM010000353.1:0-3370 GCA_035541335.1 Binatia bacterium | reverse complement strand
CGTCCGCTGCCGCTCACGCTGCTCACCGAACCCAGCGTCAGCCGCACGCTCGCGCTGAACGCGCTTGCCGAGGCGGGCCGTCCCTGGCAGGTCACCTGCAGTGCCGGAAGCTATGCCGCCTGCGCGGCCGCCGCGCGCGGCGGCCTCGGCATCACGGTGCAGCCGGGCCACATGCCGACTGCCGGCCTCGCACCGCCGCGCCTCGCCGACCCGCTGCCGCAATTGCCCGAGGTCGAATACGTGGCCGTCGCCGCGCCGAAGCTCGGCCGCCCGGCGCAGGGCTTGTTCAGCATCCTGCTGGAAAGCCCGATGGGCCGCTCGGCGGGGTAGCTATTCGAATACCCCGGCGAGGTCCGAGGCTCCCGGCGATGCGGGACGCACGCCCACCCGCCAGAAGACCCAGCCGCCGAGCGCGCCGAAGGGAATCAGGGCGAGAGCAAGCGTAACGGCGAGGCCATAGAGATCGCGAGGCAGCACACCGAACATCATCGTCGCATTGTGGAAGAGAGCGTCTGCTCCGGATATGGAGAGAGCCGCCGCCGGGGGCAACGAAACAGCGAGCCCGATACCGAGCAGCAGGCAGCCCGCGCGCCCGATCACGCCGGTGCGGCGGGGGATCAGCACGAAATAGAGCGAGCCGATCAGCAGAGACCATGCCATCGCGACACCCAAGACCACGCCACAGAAGATCGCGACGTCCAGGGCATCCGAGAAAGGGTCGAGGAAGCGTATGAGAAGTCCACCGCACGCGACCGGCAGGATCGGCGCAATGGCGAGGCCGAGCCCCAGGCGCCGTCTCCGCAGGTCGTGCCAACGCCGCTGGCCGGGTGCGAGTGACGTCAGTCTGTCGAGGTCTCTGGCCATCTTTCCCCGCCGCCGACGCCGATCATGGCGACAAAATGCGGCTATGCGAAGGCCGCATCGGGGCAATTCGCTAGCAGCGCTTCCTAAGGCTGTGGTCCGTCTTTTGTGCAGCGGAATGTTTGACTGGTGTAACTCAGCGGGCCGTGGTTTGGATCGAGCGCAATCGCTTGAGCGCAGTCGTTGGCCGCCTGGGCTCGATCTCCCTTGGCGTATGCAGCATAGGCTCGGTTGAAATATGCAAGCGAGTTGTTAGGGTTGATTCGGATTGCGGCATCCAAGTCCGCGAGGGCGCGGTCATACTGGCCTTGATGCGCCTCGGCGAGGCCGCGATTGTTATAGGCGAAGGCATCCGACGGATCCATGCGGAGCGCTTGATCGAAATCCGGCATGGCATGAGCATAGTCGTTCTTTTGCGCATAGGCCGCGCCGCGGTCACGATAGGCGGCTTGGTTGGCAGGATCGAGGCGGATGGCTTCCGAAAAGTCCGTTATCGCGGGATCATTCTCTCCCGACTCGGCATAAACCATGCCGCGATTGTAGTACGATGATGAAGCCTGTGGCTGAAGCGAAATAGCCTTGCTGAAGTCTGCGATCGCCTTGTCGAATTGGTTGAGCGCCGAATAGGCTTCGCCGCGATCCGTGTAGTTTATTGCATCTTGCGGCCGTAGCCGGATCGCCTCATCGAAGTCCGACATGGCACCTTCGTAGTCGCCGCTGCTGGCATAGGCGTAACCGCGATTGGCGAGGGCAAACGCCTTCTCTTCGTCGGTGCCCCCTCCGGTCTGCAAGACTTCGCTGCAGAGAGCGATGGTGTGTTGCCAGTCGCCCTCCTGAAGTGCCTTATGACAGGCAACCAACTTCGAGAGCCGTTCTGCTGTCGTATCGGCCGCCGCAGGAGACATGCCGGAAACCGCCATTCCAGCGGCAATCAGAAGCATCGATAAGGCCCGCATTTGTCCTCGCAACCTGAAGTCGAGGGGAAACTAGCGGGCTTTGGTTTGTGGCGCTAGCACCTGCGCGGTTCCTCGCCGATCTCCAACTGGGGTCGGCGAGGAACTAGATGCTGTGGCCAGGGTACCGGGCGACGAGCTTACTCCGCCGCCTTCTTCGCCCCGGTCGCCTTGTCCAGCGCCTGGCGCAAATCGCCGAGGATGTCGTCGATGTGCTCCAGGCCGACCGCCAGGCGGACGTAGGAGTCGGTGACCCCGGTCTTCAGCTGCTCCTCGGGCGAGAGCTGGGAATGCGTGGTGCTCGCCGGATGGATCGCAAGGCTCCGGGCGTCGCCGATATTGGCGACGTGGTAGAAGAGCTCGAGGTTGTCGATGAAGCGCCGCCCGGCATCGGCGCCGCCCTTGATCTCGAAGCCGACCAGGCCGCCGAGCCCGCCCTTCAGATAGGCCTGGGCGCGGCGCTTCTCCTCGCCCTCCATGTAGCTCGGATGGATCACCTTGGTGACGTTGGGATGGCTGTTCAGGAATTCCGCCACCGCCTGGGTGTTGCGGCAATGCTCGCGCATCCGCAAGGGCAGGGTCTCTAGGCCCTGGATGAACATGAAGGCGTTGAACGGGCTCATGGCCGAGCCGAGGTCGCGCAGCAGGGTGGTGCGCGCCTTGATGATATAGGCGATCGGCCCGAGCGGCTTCACCGCCTGGGTCCAGACCGCGCCGTGATAGCTGGGGTCAGGCTGGTTCAACCCGGGGAAGCGCTCGGCATGCTTCTCCCAGTCGAAATTGCCGCCATCGACGATGGCGCCGCCGATCGAGGTGCCGTGGCCGCCGATATACTTGGTGGTCGAATAGACGACGATGGCGGCGCCGTGCTCCAGCGGCTTGCAGATGATCGGGGCCGCGGTGTTGTCCATGATCAGCGGCACGCCGAGGTTGCGGCCGATCTCGGCCACTTCCTTGATCGGGAACACCCTGAGCTTCGGATTGGGCAGGGTCTCGGCGTAGTAGGCGCGGGTCTTGGCGTCGGTCGCCTTGGCGAAGGCTTCGGGGTCCTTCGGGTCCACGAAGCGCACCTCGATCCCCATGTCCTTGAAGGTGTTGGCGAAGAGATTCCAGGTGCCGCCGTAGAGGTCGGTCGAGCTCACAACGTTGTCGCCGGTGCGGGCGATGTTCTGGATCGCGAACTGGCTCGCCGCCTGGCCGGAGGCGAGGGCGAGGGCGGCGACGCCGCCTTCGAGCGCCGCGAGCCGCTCCTCGAGCACCGCGGTCGTCGGGTTCATGATCCGGGTATAGATGTTGCCGAACTGCTTCAGCCCGAAGAGATCGGCGGCATGGGCCGTGTTGTCGAACTGGTAGGAGGTGGTCTGGTAGATCGGCACGGCGACGGCGTTGGTGGTGGCGTCGCGGCGATAGCCGGCGTGAAGGACGATGGTTTCCGGGTGCTTGCTCTTCGCGGTCATGAGGTATCTCCCTGCCAGGACGATGGTCGATTGGGGGGCGCTTCGGAGGCGCGACTATTCGGAAGCCGACAGGCTCAGGCAAGTGATTTTGGTCACTCC
>DATKNM010000352.1:0-15678 GCA_035541335.1 Binatia bacterium | reverse complement strand
GCAGCCGGGCGGCCCCCAGAGGATCATGGAGGCGATCCGGCCGGTGGCCAACATGCGGCCGATCGGTCCTGCCGGGCCGATCAGGTGATCCTGGCCGACGATCTCCTCGAGCCGGCGCGGCCGCAGCCGGTCGGCCAGCGGACGCGGGGCGTTCTGCTCGAAGAGCGTCGCCACGTCAGCGCACCTCGATGGTCTTCATCTGGCCGTTCCGATTGACCGTGATGGTCCATGTGTCGGCCTGCTGGCCGACGGCCGCCATGACATCGTCGACCGTGGCCACCGCGTTGCCGTTGATCTTGATCAAGACGTCGCCCGGCTCGAGGCCGAACTGCTCGGCATAGCTGCCACGGCGGATCTTCAAGATGGCGACGCCGTCCCATTCGCCGACCCCAAGCTCGTCGCTGACCGCAGGCGACAGATTGAGCACCACGGCGCCGGCCAGGGGCTCCCGCCCCTTCAGCATGGTCTCCTGGCGCGCCGGCTGCTCGGGGGCCGCGATCAGGGAGACCGGCAGGCTGAGGGTCGCCTTCTGGCGCACCAGCTCCACGGTCGCCTGGCCGCCGAGCTTCATGGTTGCGAGACGGAAGCGGAGGCCGCCGGAATCGCCGATCTGCTTGCCGTTGATCGCGGTGATGACGTCGCCCGGCTGGATGCCGGCCTTGTCGCCGGGCCCGCCGGGATAGACCTGCTTCACCACCACGCCGCCCGGACGCTGCAGGCCCATGCTGGCGGCGATGTCCGCCGTCACCGCCTCGCCGGCGACGCCGATCCAGGGCTGCACCAGCTTGCCGCCGCCGGCCTCGGCGTCGATGATCCGCCCCACCATGTTCGAGGGGATGGCGAAGCCGATGCCGATGCTGCCCCCGGTCTTCGAATAGATCGCGGTGTTGATGCCGACCAGCTTGCCCTCGGTCGAGATGAGGGCGCCGCCGGAATTGCCCGGGTTGATCGCGGCATCGGTCTGGATGTAGTAGCCGTAATCGCCGCTGCCGATGTTGGTGCGGGCGGTCGCCGATACGATGCCCATGGTGACGGTCTGGCCGACGCCGAAGGGATCGCCGATCGCCAGCACCAGGTCGCCGACCTCGACCGCGTCGGAATCCTTCAGCTCCAAGACCGGCAGCTTCTCGCCATTGGTATCGATCTCAAGGATGCCGAGATCGAACTTCTCGTCGGCGGCGATCACCTTGGCCGGAAACTCCCGACCGTCGTTCAGCACCACCCGGATCTCGTCGGCGCCGGCGATCACGTGGTTATTGGTGACGATGAGCCCGTCCGGCCGCACGATGACGCCGGAGCCGAGCGAGTTCTGGATCCGCTCCCGCGGAGCCAGCTGGTTGCCGAAGAACTGCTGGAAGAAGGGATCGTCGAAGAACGGCGACATCGGCCGCTCCTTGACCACGGTCCGGGTGTAGATGTTCACCACTGCGGGCGCCGCCTGCTTCACCAGCGGCGCGAAGGTGAGCTCGATCTGCGCCTTCGATTGCGGTACTGCATCGTCGGCCACGGCCGGGGCGAGCGGCGCGACGATGAGCGCGAGCACCAGGGCGGAGACAATTCGCAGCATCGATCCTGATCCTATCATCCAAAAAGCAAAGGGGGCGGCACGTGATGCCGCCCCCTGCAATGACTCTCCCGAAAGCCTCGCCTTACGCGGCGGCTTCCTCGGATTCCTGCTCCGCAGTCGGGCCGGAATCCTGGCCCTTGGCATCGGGGTCGCGGTCCACGAACTCGATCAAGGCCATCGGCGCCATGTCGCCATAGCGGAACCCGGCCTTCAGCACCCGGGTGTAGCCGCCGGCGCGCGACTTGTAGCGCTCGGCGATCACTGTCAGCAGCTTCGTGACCAGCTTCTCGTCGCGGAGCTCGGAGAGGAGCTGGCGCCGGGCATGGAGCCCGCCGCGCTTGCCGAGCGTCACCATCTTCTCGACGATCGGGCGCAGGTCCTTGGCCTTCGGCAGCGTGGTCTTGATCTGCTCGTGCTTCACCAAGGCCTGGGCCAGGTTGATGAACATGGCCTTGCGGTGGCTGCTGGTCCGGTTGAGCTTACGCCCGGAAAGACCGTGACGCATGGTTCCTCTCCTCTCTCTGTGGTCTCCCGCACTCTAGGTTGCGGCAAGACCGATTGCAGGACCCGGGCGCCGGGGCATCGCCCGATGCCCTGTACGCCGGGTTTCGGGCCGGGAGGCCCCTAGTCTCGTTCTCAGTACGGCTCGTCGAGCCGCTTCGCCAACTCTTCGATGTTCTCGGGCGGCCAGTTCGGGATCTCCATGCCGAGATGGAGGCCCATCTGCGCCAGCACTTCCTTGATCTCGTTCAGCGACTTGCGGCCGAAGTTCGGAGTGCGGAGCATCTCCGCCTCGGTCTTCTGCACCAGATCGCCGATATAGACGATGTTGTCGTTCTTGAGGCAGTTGGCCGAGCGCACCGAGAGCTCGAGCTCGTCCACCTTCCTGAGCAGGTTGCGGTTGAACGGCGGCTCCGACGCGCGCTCTTCCGAGACGACCGTGGTCGGCTCCTCGAAGTTGATGAAGAGCTGGAGCTGGTCCTGCAGGATGCGGGCGGCGATGGCGACCGAATCCTCCGGCGTGATCGCGCCGTTGGTCTCGATCTGCAGCGACAGGCGGTCGTAGTCGGTGACCTGGCCGACGCGGCTGTTCTCGACCTTGTAGGAGATCTTCCGCACCGGGGAGAAGATCGCATCGACCGGGATCAACCCGATCGGCGCGTCCTCCGGACGGTTCTGCGAGGCCGCGATGTAGCCCTTGCCGGTGTTGACCGTGAACTCGATCGCGAGGTTGGCGCCCTGGTCGAGGGTGCAGAGCACGAGATCCGGATTGAGGATCTCGATGTCGTGGCCGGCCTCGATCTGGCCCGCCTTCACCTCGCCCGGACCCTGGGCCTTCAAGCGCATGCGCTTCGGGCCGTCGCCCGACATGCGGAGCGCGATCTGCTTGATGTTGAGGACGATGTCGGTCACGTCCTCGCGCACGCCCGGGATCGAGGAAAACTCGTGCAGCACGCCCTCGATGTGCACCGCGGTCACCGCGGCGCCCTGCAGCGACGACAGCAGCACGCGCCGGAGCGCGTTGCCGAGGGTGAGCGCAAAGCCCCGCTCCAGCGGCTCGGCGACGATGGTGCCGAAACGCTTCACGTCGCCGGCGGCATCGACCTTCTTGTTCGGCTTAATCAACTCGGTCCAGTTCTTCTGAATCACGGTATTCGTCCTTTCGCATCGGAGCCCGCAGCCATCCAATCGCTCGGGATCCGGTCGTTCGACCTAAAATTCGAAAAGCGGGCCGCCCCTTCCGAAAATGGGACGCACCCGCATTCGCTCGCACGCGGCCGCGCCGACATGGGTCGGCGCGGCCGGAACTCTCTCGTCAGACGCGCCGGCGCTTCGGCGGACGGCAGCCGTTGTGCGGGATCGGCGTCACGTCGCGGATCGAGGTGATGGTGAAGCCCGCGGCCTGCAGCGCGCGGAGCGCGCTCTCGCGGCCGGAACCCGGGCCGCGCACCTGGACTTCCAGGGTCTTCACGCCGTGCTCCATCGCCTTCTTGGCGGCGGCGTCGGCGGCGACCTGCGCGGCATAGGGAGTGGACTTCCGCGAGCCCTTGAAGCCGTTCGAGCCGGACGAAGCCCAGGCGACGGCGTTGCCCTGGTCGTCGGTGATGGTGATCATGGTGTTGTTGAAGCTGGCGTTCACATGCGCGACGCCGGAGGTGATGTTCTTGCGCTCGCGCCGCTTCACGCGCCCGCCGCCGGGTGCTCCGCCTGCCGCTACTGGTTTGGCCATGTCGTATCCGTTCCTTGAGCCTTGCGCAGCGGATCAACCGCCGCGGATTTCGTTATTTCGTGACCTGCTTCTTGCCGGCGATCGCCACCGCCTTGCCCTTGCGGGTGCGGGCGTTGGTGTGGGTGCGCTGGCCGTGGACCGGCAGGCCCTTGCGGTGCCTGAGGCCGCGGTAGCAGCCGAGGTCCATGAGACGCTTGATGTTCATCGCGGTCTGGCGGCGCAGGTCGCCTTCCACGGTGTAGCCCTGGTCGATCACTTCGCGGATCTTCACGACTTCGGCGTCGGTCAGCTGGCTGACGCGCCGGTCGGCCGGAATGCCCACCTTCTCGACGATTTCCTTGGCCTTCGCCGGGCCGATCCCGGTGATGTAGGTCAGGCCGATGATCACCCGCTTTTGCGTCGGGATGTTGACGCCCGCGATACGCGCCACTGTGTGGTCTCCTCAATATTCCCGGATCACGGCAACACGAAACAGCTCGGTCACCTGGGTGGTCGAGAGGCGCGCATTATATGAAGATTCGCCCGCCCGTCAACCACTGCGCAAGATCCGTGCAAGCGCAGAATTCACCTGTCCGATCAGGTGCTTAGGCCTTAACGCCCCGCAGCACCCGGTCGATCTGCCCGGCCACTTCCGACATGTCTGCCATGCCGTCCACGGAATGCAGCAGCCCCTTCTTCCGGTAGTAGGGAAGGATGGGCGCGGTCTGCTGGTGATAGGCGACCAGGCGGGCCTTCACCGTTTCCGCGTTGTCGTCCGGCCGGCGCTTGAACTCGCGGCTGCCGCAGACGTCGCAAACCCCCTCGACCTTCGGCCGGTGGAACTTGTCGTGGTACCCGGCGTCGCACTTGGCGCACGAGTACCGGCCGGCGATCCGCTCGACCAGGGCCGCGTCATCGACCTCGAGCTCGATCACGGCGTCGATCTTCTTGCGCTTCTTGGCCAGCATCGTGTCCAGCGCCTCGGCCTGGGCCACGGTGCGCGGAAAGCCGTCGAAGATCACGCCCTTGGCGCAGTCCGGCTGATCGATCCGGTGGTCGATCATCGCGATCACGATCGCGTCGGACACCAGTTGCCCGGCATCCATCACCTTCTTGGCCTCGAGCCCGAGCGGCGAACCCGACTTCACCTCCGCCCGCAACATCTCCCCGGTCGAGAGCTGCACCAGTCCCCGCTCGTCGGTCAGCTTCTTGGCCTGGGTCCCTTTGCCCGCCCCCGGTGGGCCCAGTAGAATCAGATTCACCCCGCGACTCCCCCCTTAGCGGCCGCTCAACGACGGCCTCTCAGCTTTGCCTTCTTGATCAGGCCTTCATACTGATGCGCCAGCAGGTGCGAGTGGATCTGGGCCACGGTGTCCATGGTGACCGAGACCACGATCAGCAGGCTGGTGCCGCCGAAGTAGAACGGGATCGAATAGTTGGCGATCAGGATCTCCGGCAGCGCGCAGACTACGCAGAGATAGGCGGCGCCGAGCACGGTCAACCGCGTCAGCACGTAGTCGAGATACTCCGCCGTGCTCTTGCCCGGCCGGATCCCCGGGATGAATCCGTTGTACTTCTTCAGGTTCTCCGCGGTGTCGTCCGGGTTGAAGACGATCGCGGTGTAGAAGAAGGCGAAGAACACGATCAGCGCGCAATAGAGCGCGATGTAGAGCGGCTTGCCGTGGCCGATATAGGTCATCACCAGCTGGATCCATTCCGGCGCCGCGGCGCTGGAGCCGTAGAAGCCGGCGACGGTCAGCGGCAGCAACAGCAGCGAGGAGGCGAAGATCGGCGGGATGACGCCGGAGCTGTTGAGCTTCAGCGGCAGGTGCGAGGACTCGCCGCCGAACATCTTGGTGCCGACCTGGCGCTTCGGGTACTGCACGATGAGGCGGCGCTGCGCGCGCTCGAAGTAGATGATGCCGACGATCACGGCAACCGCCAGCAGGAACACGACGGCGACGAAGCCGCCGCCGATCGAGCCGGTCCAGAGCTGCTGCAGCATCTGCTCGACCGCGGTCGGCAGGCGGGCGACGATGCCGGCGAAGATGATGAGCGAGATGCCGTTGCCGATGCCGCGGGCGGTGATCTGTTCGCCGATCCACATCAGGAAGACGGTGCCGCCGGTCAGGGTGACGACCGCGGTCAGGAGGAAGCTGAAGCCGGGATCGATGACGGCGCTGCCGCTGGGGCCGGCGAGGCGCATCAGGCCGTTCGCCATGCCGAAGGCCTGGACCGCGGCGAGGGCGACGGTGCCGAGGCGGGTGTACTGGTTGATCTTCTTGCGGCCGCTCTCGCCTTCCTTCTTCAGCGCCTCCAGGTTCGGCACCACCGAGGTCAGGAGCTGCATGATGATGGAGGCGGAGATGTAGGGCATGATCCCGAGCGCGAACACGGTCATGCGGCTGATGGCGCCGCCCGAGAACATGTCCACCATCCCGAGCACGCCGCCGGAATGCTGCTGGAAGATCTGGGCAAACGCCGCGGCATCGATGCCGGGGAGCGGGATATAGGCGCCGATCCGGGCGACGATCAGCGCACCCAGGGTGAACCAGATGCGCTTCTTCAGCTCTTCGGCCTTGGCGAAGGCGCCGAGATTGATGTTGGCGGCTAACTGTTCGGCGGCTGAAGCCATGGTCCTCTGCCTCGCGGCTAAACGCGTGGATTGCCTAGATCAGATCGCAATGCCCGCGGAATGTTCAAGCCCCAGCACCGTCGCGCGGCCCTATTCCTTGGCCGGCTTTTCCGCTTTCGGCTTCTTGGCGGCCTTTTCGGCCTTCGGTTCGGCAGCGGCTTCCGCCTTGGCGGGCTTCGCGGCCTTTTCGCCCTTCGCAGCGTCTTTTTCGCCGCCCTTGGTTTCCTTGGCGGCCTTCTCGGCCTGGGCCTTGGCGTAGAGCTCGGCCTTGCTGGGGCCCTTCGGCGCCGGTTCCTTGACCGGGATCGTGACCTTCACCGAGCCGCCCGCCTTCTCCACCGCGGCGATCGCCGACTTGGAGGCGCCGGCGACCTCGATCGCGAGCTTCGCCTTCAGCTCGCCCTTGCCGAGCAGCCGCACGCCGTCGCGGGCGCGGCCGACCAGGCCGGCGGCCTGGAGCGCCGCGACATCGACCGGCTTGCCGGCATCGAGCCGGCCGGCGTCGATGGCCTGCTGCAGGCGGCCGGTGTTCACCTCGACGAACTCGAGCGCGAAGATGTTGGTGAAGCCGCGCTTCGGCAGGCGGCGATAGAGCGGCATCTGGCCGCCCTCGAACCCGTTGATGGCGACGCCGGTGCGGGCGGTCTGGCCCTTGCCGCCGCGGCCGCCGGTCTTGCCCTTGCCGGAGCCGATGCCGCGGCCGACGCGGATGCGGGACTTGCGGGCGCCCGGATTGTCGGAGAGCTGGTTCAGTCTCATGGTCCTATACCTTCAACAGGCGTCTTCGCGCCAATTCAATCAGTTGGCCGGCTCGACCTTCAGCATATGCGCGACCTTGCGCACCATGCCGCGGATCGAGGGCGTGTCCTCGACCACGTTCGAGCGGTTCATCTTGTCGAGACCCAGGGCCCTCAGCGTGTCGCGCTGGCCGGGCTTGCGGCCGATCGGGCTGCCGACCTGGGTGATCTTGAGCTTCGCCATGGTCATTGATCCTTACTCGCCCTCGGTTATTCCCTGGCTTCGGCTTCGCCGCCGCGCTTGCCGAGGATGTCACTCACCTTCTTGCTGCGGCGTGCCGCCACCGAGCGGGGCGAGTTGCAGTGCTGCAGGGCGTCGAACGCCGCCTTGATCATGTTGTGCGGGTTCGAGGTGCCGACCGACTTCGCCACGACGTCATGGACGCCGAGGGCTTCGAAGATCGCGCGGACCGGGCCGCCGGCGATGATGCCGGTGCCGGGCTCGGCGGCGCGGATCACCACGCGGCCGGCGCCGAAGTGCCCGTCGGAGTCGTGATGCAGCGTCCGGCCCTCGCGCAGCGGCACGCGGATCATCGAGCGCTTGGCGTGCTCGGTCGCCTTGCGGATCGCCTCCGGCACCTCGCGGGCCTTGCCCGAGCCGTGGCCGACCCGGCCCTTGCCGTCGCCGACGACGACGATGGCGGCGAAGCCGAAGCGCTTGCCGCCCTTCACCACCTTGGCGACGCGGTTGATGCCGACCAGCTTCTCGATCAGCTCGGCTTCCTGAGAGCGTTCCCGGTCGCGGTCGCGACGTTCGGATTTCGCTGGACGTGCCATGTTCCGTTTCCTGTCCTTAGAACGAGAGCCCGCCCTCGCGGGCGGCGTCGGCCAGGGCCTTGACCCGGCCATGATACTTGTATCCGCCGCGGTCGAAGGCGACTTCCTTGATGCCCTTGGCGACCGCGCGCTCGGCGATCAGCTTGCCGACCGCCTTGGCCGCCTCGATGTTGGCGGTGGTCTTCAGGCTGGTCTTCAGGCCCTTGTCGACCGTCGAGGCGGCGGCCAGCGTCGTGCCGGCGGCGTCGTCGATGATCTGCGCATAGATGTGCAGACCCGAACGGAACACCGACAGGCGCGGGCGCCCCACCGAGTTCTTCCGGATCCCGGTCCGGACCCGCTGCTGGCGGCGGGCGAAAAGCTTGCTGACGTTCGACATGGCCGTAGCCCTACCTCAATCCGTTACTTCTTCTTGCCTTCCTTACGCAGGATGTGCTCGCCGTCGTACTTGATGCCCTTGCCCTTGTAGGGCTCGGGCGGACGGACCGCACGGATCTCCGCGGCGATCTGGCCGACCTTCTGCTTGTCGAAGCCGGAGATCGTGATCGAGGTCGGCTTCTCGCACTTGATCTGGATCCCTTCCGGGATCGGGAAGCTGACGTCGTGGCTGTAGCCCATCTGCAGCTGCAGGTTCTTGCCCTGCACCGCCGCGCGATAGCCGGTGCCGGTGATCTCCAGGTTCTTCACGTAACCCTTGGAGACACCTTCGACCATGTTGCGGATGTTGGCGCGGGTGGCGCCCCAGCTCATCCGGGCCTGCTTCGATTCGTTGAGCGGCTTCACCCAGACCTTGCCGTCCTCGACCTTCACCTCGACTTCGGTGGAGATCGGCAGCTTCAAGGTTCCGAGCTTGCCCTTCACGGTCGCGGCGCCGCTGCCGACGTCGACGCTGACGCCCTGCGGAACCGCCACCGGATTCTTACCGACGCGCGACATCGCATACTCTCCTTAGAACACCCGGCAGAGCACTTCGCCGCCGACATTGGCGGTGCGTGCCTCGCCGTCCGACATCACGCCGCGCGGGGTCGACAGGATCGAGATCCCGAGACCGTTGTAGTAGCGCGGCAGGTCGGCGATCTTGGAATAGACGCGGCGGCCCGGCTTGGAGACCCGGTTGATCTCCTTAATGACCGGCGCGCCCTCGTGGTACTTCAGCTCGATGGTGAGCTCGCCGCCGACCTTCGAGGAATCCATCGAATAGTCGCGGATGTAGCCTTCGCGCTTCAGCACTTCCAGAACGTTCGCACGCAGCTTGGACGCCGGGCTTGCAACCTTCTGCATGCCCGCCTTCTGCCCGTTACGGATCCGGGTCAGCAAGTCGCCCAATGGATCATTGATTGCCATGCTTCATCGTCCTCCGGATTACCAGCTCGCCTTGACCATGCCGGGGATCTGCCCGGTCGAGGCCAGCTCGCGCAGCGCAATGCGCGACAGCTTGAACTTGCGATAGACGGCGCGCGGACGGCCGCTCAGCTCGCAGCGGTTGCGAATGCGCACCTTCGACGAGTTGCGCGGCAGCTCGGCCAGCTTCAGGCGGGCGGCGAACCGCTCTTCCATCGGCAGCGCCTCGTTGTCGGCGATCGCCTTGAGGCGCGCACGACGGCCGGCGTACTGCTTGGCCATCCGCTCGCGCTTCTTGTTCTTCTCGATAGAGCTCTTCTTAGCCATGTCTTGCTCCTACCGGCCGGCTCAATTGTTGAAGGGCATGTCGAAGCCCTTCAGCAATGCCTTGGCCTCAGCATCGGTCTTGGCGGTGGTGCAGATCACGATGTCCATGCCGCGAACCTTGTCGACCTTGTCGTAATCGATCTCCGGGAACACCAGCTGCTCCTTGAGGCCGAGCGTGTAGTTGCCGCGGCCGTCGAAGCTCTTGCCGGAGACGCCGCGGAAGTCGCGGACGCGCGGCAGCGCGATGTTCACCAGGCGATCGAGGAATTCGTACATGTGCTGGCGGCGCAGAGTGACCTTGCAGCCGATCGCCATGCCCTCGCGCAGCTTGAAGGTCGCGATCGACTTCCGGGCCTTGGTGATGACCGGCTTCTGGCCGGAGATCGCCTTCAGCTCTTCGACCGCGATGTTGATCTTCTTGGAATCGGCGGTCGCTTCGCCGACGCCCATGTTGATCACGATCTTGTCCAGCTTCGGCACCTCGAAGGCGTTCTTGTAGCCGAACTCCTTGGTCAGGGCCTCGCGGACGACCTTGCGGTAATGGTCTTGCAGGCGGGCAGCCATCTCAGGCCTCCTCAATCAATCGCTTCGCCGGAGCGACGCGCGACGCGGATCTTCCGCTCGCCGTCCATCCGGTAGCCGACGCGGGTCGGCTTCTGGGTCTTCGGGTCGATATGGGCGACGTTCGAGACGTGGATCGAGGCCTCCTTCTCGATGATACCGCCCTGGACCTGCATGGTCTGGCGCTGATGGCGCTTCACCATGTTCACGCCCTGCACGATCACCCGGTTCTGCTCGCGCAGCACCTTCAGGACCTCGCCGGTCTTGTTCTTGTCGCGACCGGTGATCACCACCACCTTGTCGCCCTTCTTGATCTTCAGCTTCGTCGCCATTTCGCTACCCAATCCTTCTCGCCCCTTTGGCCCGCTCAGAGCACTTCAGGTGCCAGCGAGATGATCTTCATGAACTTCTTCGCGCGGAGCTCGCGGGTGACCGGCCCGAAGATGCGGGTCCCGATCGGCTCGCCCTGCTTGTTGATCAGCACCGCCGCATTGCGGTCGAAGCGGATCGAGCTGCCGTCGGCCCGGCGGATCTCCTTGGCGGTCCGCACGATCACCGCCTGGTGCACGTCGCCCTTCTTCACCTTGCCGCGCGGGATCGCCTCCTTGATGGAGACCACGATCACGTCGCCCACGGTGGCGGTGCGGCGCTTGGAGCCGCCCAGCACCTTGATGCACTGCACGCGGCGCGCGCCAGAGTTGTCGGCGACGTCCAGGTTGGTTTGCATCTGGATCATGGCTCGGTCCCTTTACTCTCAGCTCGCCGACACGGCGACGGCCGCGGCCTCGGAAGTCACGACTTCCCAGCGCTTGCTCTTGGAAATCGGCCGGCACTCGCGGATGAACACCACGTCGCCAACCTTGCACGCATTCGCCTCGTCATGCGCCGCGAAGCGCTTCGAGCGGCGGATGAACTTCTTGTAGACCGGGTGCATGACGCGACGCTCGACCGAAACGATCACGGTCTTGTTGTTCTTGTCGCTCACCACGGTGCCTTGCAGGACTCGCCTCGGCATCTCTCTTCTCCTTTACCCGCGCTCAGGCTTTGACCCGCGCCTTCTGGCGCAGGAAGGTCTGAACCTTCGCGATGTCGCGCCGGACGGCGCGCACGCGGGCGGTGTTCTCAAGCTGGCCGCTGGCGCGCTGGAAGCGGAGGTTGAACGCCTCCTTCTTCAGCGTGACCAGGTCGGCCTTCAACTGGTCCTCGGTCTTGACGCGCAGTTCTTCCGCCTTCATTTCCCGAACTCCCTACTCGCCGACGCGGGTCACGATGCGCGACTTGATCGGCAGCTTGGCCGCCGCCAGCGCGAACGCTTCCATCGCCAGCGGCTTCTGCACGCCGTCGATCTCGAACATGATCCGGCCGGGATGGATGCGCGCCACCCAGTATTCCGGGGTGCCCTTGCCGGAGCCCATGCGGACCTCGGCCGGCTTGCGGCTGACCGGCACGTCCGGGAACACGCGGATCCAGACCTTGCCGACGCGCTTCATGTGGCGCGTGATCGCGCGGCGCGCCGCCTCGATCTGGCGCGCGGTGATCCGACCCGGCTCCACGGCCTTCAATCCATAGGTGCCGAAGTTCAGCTCGAAGCCGCCCTTCGCCGCGCCGTGGATCCGGCCCTTGTGGGCCTTGCGATATTTCGTTCGCTTCGGAGAAAGCATGATCCTTGTTCCCTATCCGACGCCTTAGCGGGCCGTCTGGCCCTCGCTGGCGCGCTTGTCCGTCGCCAGCGGGTCGTGCGCCATGATCTCGCCCTTGAACACCCAGACCTTCACGCCGCAGGTGCCATAGGTCGTCTTCGCCGTCGCCTCGCCGAAATCGATCTCGGCGCGGAGAGTGTGCAGCGGCACGCGGCCCTCACGGTACCACTCCATGCGGGCGATCTCGGCGCCGCCGAGGCGACCGCTGCAGTTGATGCGGATGCCGAGCGCGCCGAGGCGCATCGCCGACTGCACCGCGCGCTTCATGGTGCGGCGGAACGCGACGCGGCGCTCCAGCTGCTGCGCGATGTTCTCGGCGATCAGCTTGGCGTCGATCTCGGGCTTGCGGATCTCGACGATGTTCAGGCTCACTTCCGAGCCGGTCATCTTGGCGAGGTCGCCGCGCAGCTTCTCGATGTCGGCGCCCTTCTTGCCGATCACCACGCCCGGACGCGCCGAGTGGATGGTGACGCGGGCCTTCTTCGCCGGCCGCTCGATCACGATCTTGGAGATGCCGGCCTGCGCGAGGCGATCCCGGAGGTAGGCCTTCAGCTTCAGGTCCTCGTGCAGCAGCTGCGCGTAGTCCTTGCCGGCGAACCAGCGGGAATCCCAGGTCCGGTTGATGCCGACCCGAAGTCCGACCGGATTGACCTTCTGACCCATTACTTCGTCTCCTCGGCTTCGGCTTGCTCGCGCACGACCACCGTCAGATTGCTCCACTTCTTCTCGACGCGGACGCCGCGACCCTTGGCGCGGGCGGCGAAGCGCTTCAGCTTGAAGCTGCTGCCGACATAGGCCTCGGCCACGACCAGGCGATCGACGTCGAGCTGGTGGTTGTTCTCGGCGTTGGCGATCGCGGCCTGCAGCACCTTCTTCACGTCCTGGGCGGCGCGCTTCTTCGAGAAGGTCAGCGCGGCCAGCGCCGGCTGGGCGCCCATGCCGCGGATCAGCTCGGCGACGAGGTTCAGCTTCCGCGGCGTGGTCTGCACCACGCTGGCGAAGGCCTGGGCCTCGTTGTCCTTCAGCTTGCGGGCGGTCTTCTGCTTGCTCATGGCGTCGGCGCCTTCTTCACCTTCTTGTCGGCCGAGTGACCGGTGAAGGTCCGGGTCGGCGAGAACTCGCCGAGCTTGTGGCCGATCATGTTCTCGGTCACCAGGACCGGGAGGAACTTATGGCCGTTGTAGACACCGAAGGTCAGGCCGACGAATTGCGGCAGGATGGTCGAGCGACGCGACCACGTCTTGATCACTTCGTTGCGTCCGCTGCCGCGGCTGGCCTCTGCCTTCTTCAGCAGATAGCCGTCCACGAACGGACCCTTCCATACGGAGCGCGCCATGCTGGTTCGCCTTCCTTACTGCTTCTTCTTCGCCGCCTGGCGGCGGCGGAGAATGAGACCGTCGGTCTTCTTGTTGTGCCGTGTCTTCTTGCCCTTGGTCGGCTTGCCCCAGGGGGTGACCCAGGCGCGGCCGCCGTTGGTGCGGCCGCCATGCGGATGGTCGACCGGGTTCATCACGATGCCACGGGTGGTCGGGCGGACGCCGAGCCAGCGCGAGCGACCGGCCTTGCCGATCGAGACGTTCTGCTGGTCCGGGTTGGAGACCGCACCGATCGTCGCCATGCACTCGGCCTTGACCATGCGGACTTCGCCGGACGGCATGCGCAGGAGCGCGTTGCCCTGGTCGCGGCCGACCAGCTGGAGATAGGTGCCGGCGGAGCGGGCCATCTGGCCGCCGCGGCCCTGCTTCAGCTCGACGTTGTGCACGATCGTGCCGACCGGGATGTTGCGGAGCGGCATCGCATTGCCGGGCTTCACGTCCACGCGCTCGCCGGAGACGACCTGGTCGCCGGCCTTCAGGCGCTGCGGCGCCAGGATGTAGGCGAGCTCGCCGTCGGCGTACTTGATGAGCGCGATGAACGCGGTGCGGTTCGGATCGTATTCCAGCCGCTCGACCGTCGCCGCGACGTCGAACTTGCGGCGCTTGAAGTCGACCAGGCGGTAGCGCTGCTTGTGGCCGCCGCCCTGGCGGAAGTTCACGATCCGGCCGTAGTTGTTGCGGCCGCCGTTCTTGCGCTTGCCCTCGGTCAGCGCCTTGACCGGACCGCCCTTATGGAGCTCGGAGCGATCGACGATCACCAGCTGGCGTCGGCCTGCCGAAGTCGGCTTGAAGGTTTTCAATGCCATGGCGTTAGATTCCCGTCGTCACGTCGATGGTGTTGCCCTCGACGAGGGTCACCACGGCTTTCTTGAAGTCGTTGCGCTTGCCGGGGCGCCCGCGCCACAGCTTGGTCTTGCCCTCGACCCGGAGGGTGTTGACCGCCTTCACCTTGACCTTGAAGACGCCCTCGACCGCCGCCTTGATCTCCGGCTTGGTCGCCTCGAGCGGCACCCGGAAGGTGACCTGGTTGTGCTCGGAGCCCTGGGTGGACTTCTCGGTCACGACCGGACGCCGGATGATCTCCAGCATCTGGGCCTCGTCCAGCTTCACCACCGGCTTTTCGATCTTGCGTGCGCGGCTCATTTCAGGCGCTCCACCAGGTGCTCCACGGCGGCCTTGGTCAGGACCAGGGTGTCGCGGCGCAGGATGTCGTACACGTTGGCGCCCTGCTGCGGCAGCACATCCACGTTCGGGATGTTGCGCGCGGCGAGCGCGAACTTCTCGTTGACCGCCGGGCCGTCGATCACCAACAGCGAGGCGATGCCGAGCTTCTTCAGCTTGGCATTCAGCTCCTTGGTCTTGCCCGACGAAGCGGCGGTGTCGTTCCAGATGATCAGCTTGCCGTCCTTCTGCTTCGCCGAGAGGGCGGTCTTCAGGGCGAGCTTGCGGACCTTCTTGTTGAGGTCGTGGGCGTGGCTGCGGACCACCGGACCGAAGATGGTCGCGCCGCCGCGGAACTGCGGCGAGCGCAGCGAACCCTGGCGGGCGCGGCCGGTGCCCTTCTGCGAATAGGGCTTCTTGGTCGTGCCGGAGACGTCGCCGATCTCCTTGGTCTTGTGCGTGCCGGCCCGGCGCTTCGCGAGCTGCCAGTTCACGCAGCGCGCCAGGATGTCCTTGCGGACCGGGCGGCCGAAGATGTCCTTGAAGACCTCGTCGGCGAGGTCGATCTCGCCGTGGGCCTTGCTGTCGATGTCGGTGACCTGGATCTTCATGATCATCGTTCCTTAAGCAGCCGGCCCAGGCGCACCCTCGGGGGCCTTGGTCTTCAAAGCCGCCGGCTTCGGCGCATCCTTCGGCAAAGCGCGCTTCACCGCGTCCTTCACCATCACGTAGGCGCCCTCGTGGCCCGGCACCGCGCCCTGCACGTAGATCAGGCCCTGATCGGCGTCGGTCGAGACGATCTTCAGGTTCTGTGTGGTGACGCGCTCGACGCCGAGATGGCCGGCCATCTTCTTGCCCGGGAAGGTGCGGCCCGGATCCTGGCGGTTGCCGGTCGAACCGTGCGAGCGGTGCGAGACCGAGACGCCGTGGGTGGCGCGCAGGCCGCCGAAGTTCCAGCGCTTCATGACGCCGGCGAAGCCCTTGCCGATGGTGGTGCCCACGACATCGACGTACTGACCGTCAACGAAATGAGCAGCCGAGAGCTCGGCGCCGACTTCCAGCAGGTTCTCCTTGGAGACCCGGAACTCGACGAGCTTCTTCTTCGGCTCGACCTTGGCCTTCGCGAAGTGACCGCGCTGGGCCTTGGAGACGTTCTTCACCTTGGCCTGGCCGACGCCGAGCTGGACGGCGTTGTAGCCGTTCTTCTCGTCGGTGCGGACCGCAACG
>DATKNM010000351.1:0-5722 GCA_035541335.1 Binatia bacterium | reverse complement strand
GGCTGGCGGCGGTCGTAAAGGCCGCCGCACTCTTTCGCCGCCTGCTCCAGGAAGGACGCGGCGAGGCCGAGATTGCCGCGCGCCACAGCGCGATGCGCCATCTGATCGAGCATCCGCAGCCGGAACGACCTCTGCGTAATGCCGATCCCGGCGGCGTCTTCCAGAAACGCCCGGCGGGTGGCGGCATAGAGATCGCACCAGCGCGGCGCCGGCGGTTTCTGGCAGGCCGGGTCATAGGCATGCACCTGCTGGCGGCTGATCTCGATCCCGAAGTTCGCCCTTACGGATTCCGCCACTTCGGAGGGGGTGTCGTACTGCGCCAAACCTTTGACAATGAACGCCTTGATGTCATCGGAGAGGGTCGGCATGGATTCCTCATTCTGTCGGGGTTCGGTCGGGGTTGGCGCTGCTGTTGGGATGGCGCTGGGCGCGCCTGCGAAGAGAGCGTCGTGCATCGATCGCGCTTTCAATTCTGATGAATGGGAGCGGCGTTGCAGTACCGCGAAAGCAAGAGCCCCGCGAAAGCTCAAGAGCCGCAGTGGGTGGCAGCGGGACTTCGGTGTTTGAACAGGAAAGAGTATAGTTCATTTTCTGTTCTTGGACAACTTTCGATCGCGGAATTCCAGCGACGACGCCATGAGGCACTCGACGAAGAATTCCACTCCGACCGATATTTCAGAGGGCTCAGTCTTTCGAGATCGTACGTCCGCCACACCGGATAGAATTCCGGCGCCATGCCGGAGCCACCCCAGATATCATCTTGAGGAACCGATGACCCTACCCCCGAAAATGCGCGCCCTGATCGTCGAAGCCGCCGGCGGCCCGCTGGTGGAACGCGAGGTTGCGCGGCCGGACGCCGGACCGGGCGAAGTCCTGGTGCGAATCGCGGCCAGCGGAGTCAATCCGCTGGACGTCAAGATCCGCGCCGGCGCCGCGGCGCATGCACGTCATCCGTTGCCGGCGATCCTCGGGCTCGATCTCGCCGGGACGGTGGAGGCCGTCGGACCGGGCGTCACGTCCTTCAAGCCGGGCGATGCGGTCTTCGGCATGACCGGCGGCGTCGGCGGGGTGCCCGGCTCGCTCGCCGAATATGCCGCGGTCGATGCGCGGCTGCTGGCGAAGAAGCCCGGCAACATTACGATGCGCGCAGCGGCGGCGGTGCCGCTGGTCTTCATCACCGCCTGGGAGGGCCTGGTCGATCGCGCGGGGATCGCTGCCGGGCAGCGGGTGTTGGTCCATGGCGGCGCCGGCGGCGTCGGCCACATGGCGGTGCAGATCGCCAATGCCTTCGATGCCGATGTCTTCGCTACCGGCTCGGCGGCGAGCGCCGACTATATCCGCGCGATCGGCGCGACGCCGATCGACTATCGCAGCGAATCCGTCGAGGCCTATGTCGCGAAGTATACCGGCGGCAAGGGCTTCGACCTGGTCTATGACACCGGCGGCGGCGCCATCCTCGATGCGAGCTTCACCGCGGTCAGGCGCTTCGGCCATGTGGTGAGCTGCCTCGGCTGGGGCAGCCACGCCCTCGCCCCGCTCTCGTTCCGCGCCGCCAGCTATTCCGGCGTCTTCACCCTGCTGCCGCTCCTGACCGGCGAGGGCCGCGAGCACCACGGCGAGATCATGGCCGAGGCGGCGCGGCTGATCGCGGCCGGCGAGGTGAAGCCGCGGCTCGATCCCCGGGAATTCAGCTTCGCCAATGCCGATGAGGCACACCAGGCCGTGCAGTTGCAGTCGACGGAGGGGAAGATCGTCGTGGGGGTTTCCGGGTGATCCGAAGGACTCACTCGGCTCTTGCCGGCGCTACCAGTCCGACATCAGTCTCGTTTCCGATTTCTTGATGGTATGGAAGCGCAGCAACTGCAGCGCGCCGGTTTCCAGCGCTTTGAGCCGGTCCGCCCAATAGGCCAGCTCCGCCTCGAGTTCGGAAGAGAAGGCCCGCGCCGTCGCCAGTTTGGCCGGATCCGCTTGCGCCAACTCGGCCCAGCCCCGCAGGATCATCTGCCGATAGCCCTCGCCGATATCCTCAGTCGCCTGCACGTCGAGACTGAGCTCGCGAAAGCGCCGTTCATATTGCTCGGCTTGCCAGAATTCCAGCTCCTCCCCGCTGAAAGGCTTCAGGCGCGGGTCGTTCGGCTTCACCCCCGGTGCGAGGACGAAATCCGTGATGCACAGCTGTCCCTTGGGCCTCAGGGATTTCTGCAGCTTGGCCAGAAGCTCGTATTTGTTCCGATAGCGATAAAGCGCTTCCGCCGACAAGATGCCGTCATAGCTGTTGGGAGGTAGATCGAAATCGTCGGGGACGTAGAGCTGCATCTCCGTCTTGCGGTCGAGCCCGGCCATGGCGGAGAGCTGCTTGCCGGCATGGGCGAGGTCGCCTTCGATTTCATATCCCGTCGTCCGGGCCTCGCATTCGGCAGCGATCGTGCGCACGGCGCCGCCAAGATTGGCACCGAACACCATCACGTTCTTGCCGGGATCAAGGCCGAACGGTTTCACCAGCGCCGAGACATGGTCCGCGCCGCCGGGCATGCCATGGTCGGCACCCCAGATCACCTGCATCACCCGGATGCGGCCGTTCTCCCATTCCGCCAGGGGAGCGACCAGCGACGTTTCGGCGCGCGGCGCCTTCTTTTGCACCCGCGACTTCATTGCCCGCGGCCCCGCAACGATCAGGTCCTCGGGTTCGACGCCGTTCCACCAAGCACGGAGTCGCAGACCGAGGCCGATGCGGGGCTTCGTCGACTTCGGCTGAGCTGCCAAGATTCCCTGCGCTTCGAGATGAGCATCGTACGGCGGCGGCCGGCCCGGCGGCCGACGGCCGACGTTCGGAGGCCTTCCAGACCGGCCGGATACTGCCCGCCTCGCTGCGGTATAGCCCCCAATTCCGATCATTTCGTTAATCCGCGCCGCCGCAAATGCGCGGCGAATTTGCTGCTTATTGTTGGCTAGACCAACACGTCCGACCCTTGCAGGCTGCGCCAAGGCTGGCGAACTGGTTTCTGGTCGGAGGCTGTAACCTTGGCCCTTGCCGGTGCGTACCACCCCGAGAGACCAGGGGCATGGAACATGGCAACCATCAGCGCCAACTACCCGCAACCGGTTCTGGTGAACGGCTTCGTCTGTCGCAACTGCACCGACGTCGATAATGCGAAGAGGCATATCGACCCGGCGCATCCGAAATCGGGGCCCTATGGCATCGATGCCGCCACCGACCCGACCAATCCGAAGCGCTTCATCCAGTCCGGCGGCGGCCTCACCGGCACGCCGACCAGACCCGCCAAGAACGCCGCGCAGTCCACCGGACAGCTCGTCGATATCCAGGCATGAGATCGAAGTCTACCGGCGCCGCGTCGGGCTGAGGCTTCGGAGTATCCACTGCCCCGAACGTGCGATGTGGTGTCCCAGCGGTGACGAAACCGATAACTGGGAGTTCATCGCTACGATCGGCGGATCGAGGGCGATTTGTTGTTGAATTTCTGTGCTGATCCGCTCGCAGGGTGCCGGCTTATCCCTGGCGAAATGAGGCTCGCCCATTGCTCAGCATGCCCCGCGATACGAACTGGTGTTCCCCAAGGGGATTTCGCCGTGCCCCCATTCCCGCTAGTGGTCCTGCCGACGGTGTTCCGCGCGTATCAGCCCAGCACTCAGCACGCTGCCGATGCCGGCAAGAGCGATCACCCAACCCATCGCCCAGGGCGTGCCATCCGTGAAGGCGCCGACGAGCCCTGAACCGATAATCCCGCTCCCGTACTGCAGCGCCCCGACCAGTGCGGACACGGCGCCCGAACGACCGGGGAAATGCGAGAGCGCGCCGGAGATCGAGTTGGCCACGATCAACCCGCTGGCCGCGACGAAAATGAACAGCGGGACGGCGAGCCCCCACAAACCGCCCCAACCGCTCCAGGCCGCCGTCGCGACGAGGATGCCCGAGGCGGCGCCCATGATCGTGCCGGCGGCGAGCAAGCGGTCGCCGCCGAAGCGAAGCACCAGGCGGGAATTGAGCGTGTTCGTCGCCATGATCCCGGCTATGCCCGCCGCGAAGAGCAAGCCGTAAAGCTGCGCCGGCACATGGTGATACGCGATGAACGCGAAGGGCGTGCCGGCGATATAGGCGAACACGCCGCCATAGAAGAACGCGCCGGCCCCGGCATAGCCGAGCAGCCGGCGGTGGCGCAGCAATTCGCCATACTGCAGGAAGGCCCGGGCCAAGGGCACACCGTTGCGCCGCTCTGCCGGATGCGTTTCGGGCAACGTAAAGATCGCGGCGATGGTGATCAGGCCGAGCACCACTAATACCCAGAAAATGGCGCGCCAGCCTGCGAGCACCAGGATCTGGCCGCCCGCGAGCGGACCGAGCAGCGGTGCAATCGCCATGACGGTGATCAGCGTCGAGAGCATCTGTGCGGCCCGGCGGCCCGAATAGAGATCGCGCACCATAGCCCGCGAGAGGACGACGCCGGCCGAGGCCCCGATCGCCTGCACGATGCGCCAGGCGATCATGGTCGCGGCGCTCCCGGCGAGGGCGCAGCCGGCCGACCCGATCACGAACAGGGCGACCCCGACGGCGACCGGCGCGCGCCGTCCGTAGCGGTCGCTGACCGGCCCCCAAAAAAGTTGTCCGAGGCTGAAGCCGATCAGGTATCCGGAGACGGTCCATTCCACCAGGCCGGTGCTCGCCTGGAGCGCGAGTCCCATCGCGGGCATGGCGGGGAGATAGAGGTCGGTGGAGATCGAGGCGAATCCCATCAGCAGACTAAGGATGCCAAGCACCCACCAGACCGGCTTCTGCTCTTCACGACGCTGTTCCGGAATCGGATGAACGATCGCGGCAGCGTCGCCGGTTGCGACGGGCACGGTATCGGAAACCGACCGGCACGCATCGACCGCGGTACAGACCTTGGAAAGGTCCCGCTTCGAAAGCACTTGCATCGGTGTCACAGCTCCTGGGCGCTCTCGTGAAGCGTCGCTTGATTTGGCGTCAGTCAGCGTCAGGCGGGGTCGGCCAGTCCCAGCAGGCGGCGCAATTTCTCGAGGTTCGTGTTGGCGCGGAATCCCGGTCCGTGACGCTGGAAGCTCCGGGCCGCGGCGAGATCGCCGACGATCAGCGGCTCGCATCCGGCGTCCCGAACCAGCTGGACCGCGGTATCGACGGCGGCCCTGTCGTCTCCGGCCACCGGCACCGCCAGCCGCTCGCCGCGCCCTTCCGCCGATGCCTCGACCGCCGTCGCATCGACGGCGCTGAAGGCGCGCACCAGCCGCGTGCCGGGCAGGAGCCCCGACGAGAACAGGCCGACGCCCGCTTTCTCCGCATCCCGGGCAGACGGCTCCGATGGCCAGGGATTGGCGGCGTCGAGCACGATCTTGCCCTGCAAGGCCTGGTGATGGTCCCGCCCGATCGCGGCCAGCGCCTCATAGGGCGTTGCGATCAGGACCACGGATCCAAAGCCGGCCGCCGCGGCGGCAGTACCGACGGAGGCGCCGGAACCGAGATCTTTCAGTTCGTTCTTCAGGCGCTCGGGATACCGGGACGAGAACAGCACCTCGTGACCCGCCTTGACCCATTGCCGGCCGACCGTGCCGCCGAGCCAACCCGCACCAATGACACCGATACGCATCGATCCAACCTGTCTATTTCGCCGAGGGCTTGGCGGTCTTCGGCGCGAGCTCGCCATACCAGTAGGAGGCCGTCACGCCACCATCCATGAGGAAGTCGCTGCCG
>DATKNM010000350.1:0-4835 GCA_035541335.1 Binatia bacterium | reverse complement strand
ATCGGCGCCGGCATCATTCCCGCCGGGATGGAGATGATGGACCGCCCGGCGATCCATGCCGCGGAGGATTTCGTCCATGCCGGCTATCCGCTCGATGTCGAGGCGCTGCTGATCGTCGAGCTCGACGGCGCACAGGTCGAGTGCGACCATCTGCTGGAACAAGTGAGTGCGATCGCGACAGCCAACGGCGCCAGCAATCTCCGCGTCAGCCGCGACGAGGCGGAGCGCCTGCGGATCTGGGCCGGGCGAAAGGCCGCCTTCCCGGCCGTCGGCCGCATCTCGCCCGACTATTACTGCATGGACGGCACCATTCCGCGCCATCGCCTGCCGGAGGTGCTGCATCGCATGGCGGAGCTCTCGCGGAAATACGCGCTCCGCGTCGCCAACGTGTTCCATGCCGGCGACGGGAACCTGCATCCGCTGGTGCTCTACGACGCCAATCAGCCGGGCGAGCTGGAGCGCGCCGAGGAATTCGGCGCCGACATCCTCCGGCTCTGCGTCGCGGTCGGCGGGGTTCTCACCGGCGAGCACGGCGTCGGCGTCGAGAAGCGCGATCTCATGCCGGAGATGTTCTCCGCGACCGACCTCGAGCAGCAGCAGCGGCTGAAATGCGCCTTCGACCCCGAGCTGCTGCTCAATCCCGGCAAGGTGTTCCCGACCCTGCATCGCTGCGCCGAACTGGGACGCATGCATGTGCGCGGCGGCGTGCTGCCCCATCCCGAATTGCCGCGATTCTGATATGGAACTCCTCACCCCGGCCTCGCTCGCAGAGGCGGCAGACCTGCTGCGCGCCGCCGCCGCCGACCAGGCGCCGCTGGAGATCCTCGGCGCCTCCAGCAAGCGCAGCCTTGGTCGACCGGTCGCGGCCGCGCGCCAGCTCTCCACGGCCGCCATGTCCGGGATCGTCTCTTATCATCCGGAGGAGCTGATCCTGGTCGCACGGGCCGGCACGCGCATGGAGGAGATCGAAGCGGCGCTCGAGGCCCGCAACCAGCATCTCGCCTTCGAGCCGCCGGCGCTGGGTGCACTCTATATGAAGGATGCCGCCGACATCCGCGCCGGCACATTGGGCGGCGTGCTTGCCGCCAATCTCTCCGGCCCGCGGCGCTTCAAGGCCGGGGCCGCCCGCGACCACTTCCTCGGCTTCACCGCGGTCAATGGCCGCGGCGAGATCTTCAAGGGCGGCGGACCGGTGGTGAAGAACGTCACCGGCTACGATCTCCCGAAGCTGATGGCGGGATCCTTCGGCACCCTCGCTTTGCTGGACGAGGTGACGGTGAAGACCCTGCCGCGGCCCGAGAAGATCCGCACCGTCCTCCTCTACGGGCTCGATGCGCTCGCCGCCAATGCGGCGATGACCAGGGCGCTCGGCGGCAGCCACGATGTGACCGGCGCCGCTTTCCTGCCGCAGGCTTTGGCCGAGAAATCCTCCGCAGATTACGTGGGCGGGAAGGGCAGCGTCACCGCGCTCCGGATCGAAGGCTCGGCGCCGGTGGTGCAGCATCATTGCGCGGCTTTGCGGGCCGAATTCGGCGGCGATACCGAGGAGTTGCACAACACCAACTCCCGTAAGCTCTGGCGCGAGATCCGCGACGTCGCGACCTTCGTCGAGCGCGACGCGATCCTGTGGAAGCTCTCGGTACCGCCGAATGCGGGCGCCAAGGTAGCATCCGGTCTGACCATCGACCTCTCCGGCTGCAGCGCCTTCCTCGATTGGGGCGGCGGCCTCGTCTGGCTGGCGCTGCCCGTCGAAGGCGGCGCCCAGGCGGAGAAGGTGCGCGCCGCGCTCAGGCATTGCGGCGGTCACGCGACCCTGATGCGCGCGCCGGAGGCGGAACGCGCCAGGACCCCGGTCTTCGAGATCGAAGGTTCGCTGGAGCTGATGCAGCGGGTGAAGACCGCCTTCGATCCCGAAGGCGTGCTCAATCCCGGCCGCATGGTCGAGGGAATCTAGACGCGTGCAGACCCATTTCAGCCTGGCCCAGCTCGCCGATCCGGATATCGCCGAAGCGGACAAGATTCTCCGCGCCTGCGTGCATTGCGGTTTCTGCACCGCGACCTGTCCGACCTATGTGCTGCTCGGCGATGAGCTCGACAGCCCCCGCGGCCGCATTTACCTCATCAAGGAAATGCTGGAGCAGGGGCGGCCCGCCGGCGCCACCGAGGCGAAGCACATCGACCGCTGCCTCTCCTGCCTCAACTGCATGACCACCTGTCCCTCGGGCGTGCATTACATGCATCTCGTCGATCACGCACGGGCGCATGTCGCGGAGACCTACCAACGTCCCGCCGCGGAGAGGCGGCTGCGGCGCTTCCTCGCCGCCATCATGGCGCGGCCGAGCCTCTTCCGCTGGGCGATGATCGGCGCCGGCCTCGGCAAGGCGCTCGGCGCGCGCCACTGGCTGCCGGGACGGCTCGGCCGCGCGCTGGCGCTGGTGCCGGGTTTCCCGAAAGGCCCGGCGGCGACCGATCGGCCGAACGTATTTCCGGCGCAAGGTGCGCGCCGCGGCCGTGTCGCCCTGCTCGCCGGCTGCGTGCAGCCGGTGTTGCGGCCGGAGACCAATGCCGCGACGATCCGGCTCTTGAACCGTCTCGGCATCGAGGTCGTAGTGGCGGAGGGGGCGGGCTGCTGCGGTTCGCTCGCCCACCACATGGGCTATGCGGAAGAATCCCACGCGTTTGCCCGCGCCAACATCGAAGCCTGGCACCGCGAGATGCAGGGAGGCGGGCTCGATTCAATCCTGATCACCGCTTCCGGCTGCGGCACCACGGTGAAGGATTACGGCTTCATGTTCCGCACCGATCCCGCGCTGAAGGACACGGCGGCTGCGGTCAGCGCGAAGACCCGCGACATCACCGAATACCTGGCGGAGATCGGCGGAATCGTGCCATCGGCGACCTTGCCCAGGCTGAAGGTCGCCTATCACTCCGCCTGCTCGATGCAGCACGGCCAGAAGGTAACGGAACAACCGCGCGCTTTGCTTCGCGCGGCGGGATTCGATCTCGCGGAGATTCCAGAAGGCCACCTCTGCTGCGGTTCCGCCGGCACCTACAATCTGCTGCAGCCCGAGCTCGCCGCCGCCTTGCGCGACCGCAAGGCCGCGAACATTGCGAGCGTCACGCCGGATCTCGTCGCCACCGGCAATATCGGCTGCCAGCAGCAGCTCGCCGGCGCGCTCAAGGCCCCGATCGTCCACACGGTCGAGCTGCTCGACTGGGCGACCGGCGGGCCGATGCCGGAGGAGCTCTCTAGGCGGCGGTGAGGTCGTCCCTCCGCAGACGCGGCAAGGGCGGAAGATCGAGCAGCGTTTCCGCCCATTGCATCGCGCCCCAGAGCTGCTGCCGCACGACCCAGCGGAGGCGCGGCATGGTCGGACGCCACGGACGTCCGATGCGGGCTGCGAAGAATCCGGTGATATTTGCGAGTGCGATCTCGATGTCTTGATCGGGAATCGGGACGCCGATGCTGCGCTCGTAAAGCGCACGCAGGTTGTCGCCGCCGGCACCACCTTCTCCGATGCAGGAGGGCGCAAAGCTGGCGAGTTCGATGGCGAGCGGCCCGATGCAGGTCGAGCTCCAATCGAGCAGCACGGCGGAACCGTCGCGCCGGAACAGCAGATTGTCCGAGCGCAGATCGAAGTGCACCAGGCCGGCCGGACCGCTCATCCGTGGTCGTGCACTCTGCAGCGGCCGGAGGCGCGGCAGGCACTGCTCCAGCCACCGGGTGGCGGCATCTGGATCCGTGAAGGCTGTCAGGAACTCCGATCGCGCCTCGCTCTCCTCGCCGAGCGCATGCCAATGGCCGGATGAGCTGGGCAGCGTCTCGGCGAACGGGTCCGGGTCTGTATCGCGCACGCGCAAGTCCTGGGATTCGGCGAAAATCGTCGCCAGGGCCGTGAAGAGGGCGCGCAACTTCTCTTGTGTCCAAGGCGGCGCTGAAACGCCGTCGCCGATGTATTCGAAGATCAGCCATTGCCAGTCGCCGCCGGTCGCCTCGCCGAGAAAGGCCGGCGCTACTTTGGAGATGAACGGGTATCGTCGGCGCGCCGCGATCTCCCCGGCCAGCATCGCGTTCCCCTCTGGCGTGTGCTCCGGATGCCGTGCTTTCACGAAGCGGCGCGATCCGTCGGCAAGGTCGACGATGAAGCTGGCGCCCGGGCCATAGCCGCCCCAGGCGATCTCACCGCGGAGAACGGGGATGCCGAGTACAGCTTCGAGCCCCGCGACCGCAGCCTTGGGAACGTTCGGCCATGCAGGTTTTGCCTCGCGCAGCGTTGGCGCCTTCGGCTCGAACATGGGTCCCGCGCTGCTTACGACTGCGTCAGCCCCCGCATGGTGCGCTCCAGGACGTCGGTCGCGCGGTCGAACACCATCGACTTCCAGTCGTCCTTCTCCTGATAGAAGGCCGAGCGGATCTGGGCCTTGATCTCGCGGCCCTGCTTGCTTGCGAGGTCGCCATGGACATGGAGCCAGTTGTCGGCCCGGATCGCGTTCATCATGTCCTCGGGCGGCAGGGTGCCGTATTCGAGGGTGATGCCGGTGCCCTCGGCCCGGGGCAGCGACTGCTGCACGCCGATATGCGTATCGCCACTGATCACCGTCGAGGTCGAGGTGCCGTCGTCGGTGGAGGTGGCCTCGGTTCCGAACCATGCCTTCACCCGGTCGTTGCCCGGATCGCCGGCATAGTGGTTGGAGATGATCTCGCCGTAGCCATAGGGGCCGAGGCCGGTGTGGAGGTCGATGAAGCCGAACTTCCGCACATGCCCGGCATGGGGTGTCAGGATCGCCCGCAAGGTGCGGTTCGACCAGCTCTCCGCCGTGCCGCCGTAGCAGAC
>DATKNM010000349.1:0-2338 GCA_035541335.1 Binatia bacterium | reverse complement strand
AGCCCCGAGACGCTCGACCGCATCTACCTCACCTCGCCGCTGACCGGCCAGCAGGTCCCGCTCTCGACCTTTGCCAAATACGATACCGAGAAGACCAGCTTCCTCTCGATCAGCCATCAAGGCCAGTTCCCGGCGGTGACGCTGTCCTTCAACCTCGCGCCCGGTGTCGCACTCGGCGATGCCGTCAATGCGGTCGAGGGCGCGGTCAGGTCGATCGGCGCGCCGGCGGCGATGCTCGGCACCTTCCAAGGCAACGCCCAGGCCTTCCAGGCGTCGCTGACGACCATGCCCTATCTGATCATGGCCGCGCTGGTCGCGGTCTATATCGTGCTGGGCGTTCTCTATGAGAGCTACATCCATCCGCTGACTATCCTCTCCACCCTGCCCTCGGCCGGCATGGGAGCGCTGCTGATGCTGATCCTGTTCCACTTCGATCTCTCGATCATCGCCCTGGTCGGCATCCTGCTGCTGATCGGCATCGTGAAGAAGAACGGCATCATGATGGTCGATTTCGCGATCCAGGCGGAACGCGTGCAAGGCATGACGCCGGAGCAATCGATCCGCCAGGCCTGCCTGCTCCGCTTCCGCCCGATCATGATGACCACCATGGCGGCGTTGCTGGGCGCGGTGCCGCTGGCGCTCGGCCACGGCACCGGCTCCGAGCTGCGGCAACCGCTCGGCGTCACTATGATCGGCGGCCTCGCGGTCAGCCAGGTGCTGACCCTCTTCACCACGCCGGTCGTCTATCTCTATCTCGACCGCCTCAACCACTGGCTCGGCCGGTTCCGGCCGGGCAATGCGCGCGAGAAGGCGCCGGTGCCTGCCGCAGGCGAGTGAGCGCTCGCTTGACTTGGGTCAACATCCCGGCTTGCGCGGGTGCTAGCCTTCCTTCATGTCGTCGATCTCCACCGAAGACGCTGTCGTCGCGCGGCTCAACCGCGATTGCTTCTGCGTCACGCTCGACCAGAGCGCGCTGAACGACGCCCTCGACCGGGAAGCCGAGGATCCGGATTTCCACGCCGAGCTGATGCGGACCCACGCCCATCTCTTCGCGAGCGCACCGGTCTTCCTGGCGCGGCATGCAGCGGACGAGATGCTGCGGGTGGTGCATGCGATCGAGGCTGCGACGCGGCTGCCCGGCTATCGGGAAACGGTCCTCAGTCGGGCACCGGCGATCGCACACGCGCATTTCGGCCCGCGCGGCGCCTTCATGGGTTACGACTTCCATCTGACGCCCGCCGGACCGCGGCTCATCGAGATCAACACCAACGCCGGCGGCGGCTTCCTGAACGCGCTCCTCGCCAAGGCCCAGCATGCCTGCTGCGCCGAAGTCGCGGATGCGCTCGGCCATCCCGGCGCCGTGGATTTCGAGACGGCGGTGCTCCGCATGTTCCTGCGCGAATGGGCGCTGCAGGGGCGGAGCGGCGCGCCGCAGCGCGTCGCCATCGTCGATGACCGGCCCGAGGAACAGTACCTTTATCCTGAATTCGTCCTGGCGCAGCACTTCTTCCGCAAGCATGGGATCGAGGCCGTGATCGCCGATGCGGCGGCGCTCCGCTATGACGGCGGGAGGCTGTTGGCCAACGGCAAGCCTATCGATCTCGTCTACAACCGGCTGACCGATTTCGTGCTGGAGGCGCCGGCACATGACGCCTTGCATGCGGCCTATCTCGATCAGGCCGCGGTGGTGACGCCGAGCCCCTGGGCCTACACGCTGTTCGCCGACAAACGCAATCTGACTTTGCTGTCTGATCCGGAGACGCTGCGCGATTGGGGACTTGCCGCCGAACACATCGCCGCCCTCACTGCCGTGCCGCGCACCCGATCCGTCACGGCGGAAGACGCGGATCGGCTCTGGTCGGAACGGAAGAAGCTGTTCTTCAAACCGGCGGTCGGCTATGGCAGCAAGGCGGTCTATCGCGGCGACCGCATGACCAGGCGGGTCTGGAGCGAGATCGCCCACGGCCGATATGGCGACTATGTCGCGCAGGAGCTCGTTCTGCCGAGCGAGCGGATGGTAGAGATCGACGGTGCGCCGGAGCCGCGCAAGGTGGATGTCCGGCTCTATGTCTATGACGGCGAGATCCTGCTGACCGCGGCGCGTCTCTACCGCGGCCAAGCCACCAATTTCCGCACCCCCGGCAGCGGCTTCGCGCCGGTGTTCCTGGTCTAGCGGAGCCGCCGTTCCATGAAGACGCTCAAGG
This sequence comes from Binatia bacterium, assembly GCA_035541335.1. Lineage (GTDB taxonomy): Bacteria > Pseudomonadota > Alphaproteobacteria > Dongiales > Dongiaceae > Dongia. The sequence continues at coordinate 134 of DATKNM010000349.1, read as the reverse complement.
GATCGTCGGTCGGATAGTCGCCGAAGGGCCCGCGGGTGGCGAAGCCAAGCGCGGCAAAGAGGCCGAGCGCTTCCGGCTGCTTCACGCCGGTCTCGAGGCGCATCAGGTCGAGACCCTGGGCGCGGGTCGCGTCC
>DATKNM010000348.1:0-2615 GCA_035541335.1 Binatia bacterium | reverse complement strand
TCCTTCGTGTTCTAGCTCAAGTTTAGCCGCGCTGGTGAGGCATCGGGCGAACGATATCGCTGAGTGCCCAGGATATCGCAGGGGACGATGCAGTGCAGGCTCTTCAACGTGGCGAGTTGGCGGATTTAGCTTCTTCTTCCCCTCCGCCCCAGAAACCGCGACATCCTCGCGAGCCCCTCCCGCATCACCTCCGCTTTCTGCGCAAACCCCATCCGGACCCAACCTTCCATCTCGAGCGCGCTGCCGGGGCAGAGCATCACGCCCTGCTCTTCCAGGAGTGCCAGGCAGAAGTCGCGGGAGGTCATCGGCAGATCGTACTTCAGCAGCGCGGTGGTGCCGGATCTCGGCTTCACCCAGGAGATCCGCTTCTCGCCTTTGACCCACTCGTCCAGCAGCGCCAGGTTCTCCCTGGTGATGCGGTGGGCACGGGCCATGATCTTGTCGCGGTGCTCCAGCGCCAAGGCGGCGAAATGGTCATCGAGGCGGCCGACGCTGATCGTGTTGTAGTCGCGGTGGATCATGGCGGCCTCCAGCACCGGCTTCGGGGCCGCGATCCAGCCGAGGCGCAGGCCCGCGAGCGAATAGGCCTTGGACATGCCGGCGGTGCTGATCCCCTTCTCGTAGAGATCGGCGATCGAGGCGGTATAGCCGTTACCGGTCTGGTCGAGGCCGCGATAGACCTCGTCGCAGAGGATCCAGGCGCCCACGCTTCTCGCAATGGCGGCGATCTCGCCGAGCATCGCCGCGTCGATGAGCGCGCCGGTCGGGTTGTTCGGGTTGTTGAGCGCAATCAGCTTCGTCTCCGGCCGCAGCAGCACCTTCAGCGCCGCGAAGTCCGGCAGGAATCCGTCCTTCTCCTGCAGCCGGAGCGGCGTCACCTCGGCGCCGATGCTCTCCGGGATCGAGTAATGCTGCTGATAGGTCGGGACCACGGCGATCACATGGTCGCCGCGCTCCACCAGCGCCTGGTGCACCAGTGCATTGGCGCCGATCGTGCCGTGGCAGACCAGCACGTTGTCGCGGCTCTGCTTGGCATAGAGTGCCGCGATCGCGTCGCGAAGGCGGGGCGAGCCCTCGATGTCGCCATAGCCGAGGCGCATCGGCAGGAGCTCGTCGAGCCCGCTGTTGTGCTTGCCGGTTAAGTCCAGCAGCTCGCCGAAGGTGATCGAATCGACGCAGGTCTCGGCGAGATTGAGCTCGCACTTGGTCTCGAACTCGTTCATCCACATCTCGACGCCGAACGGCTTGATCTGCAAGGCGGGCTCCTGGTGATCAACGTTGGATATCAGGTCGACTGCAGTCAGAAAGGTCTCTCAGACAGCGTCATGCCAAGGCTTGGCCTTGGCATCCACGAGTTTGGTGCGACGAGCTCGGTGCTGATCATAGAAACTCGTGGACCCCAAGGCCAAGCCTTGGGGTGACGACCGTGTACATGCGAGGCACCGGATAACATGGAAAGGGACGCGCGATCGCCCGCTACGCCTCCGCGCCGCTCTTCACCAACACCGCGAGCGGGTTCGGCGTCGGCGGCGCGACCCGGCGGAGCGTGTTGGTGTCGCGGTGGTCGAAGGCCGGTGTCTCGCCGCGGATGGCGAGGTCGGTGCGGGTCACGTAGCTCCACTCGTTCTCGCCGTTGAAGGTGATATCGATGCGGTAGTAGTCGGTGCGGAACGCCGCCTCGAGGAAGGTGGTCGAGCAGATGCCGAAGCGGGTGTCGCCGCGCCGCGCCTCGACCGAGATGCGGTCGTCGCCCGGCTTCGCCGTCCCGCCCGCCAGCACCACCTGGCCGCGCGGGATGGCGATCGTTTGCATGATGAGGCCGGTCGCCGGCTCCCACAGCCAGTAGCCGACCTGGTCGTGGAAGGTGATCGCCTCCTCCGGCGTGTTGATGTGGATGTGATAGCGGAGGCCGTAGAGCAGCTGCGGGCCGTTGGCCTGCGAATCGATCGGCTCCATGCGGATGCGCTCGCGGAAGACCCGCCGCTCCGGCCCCTCGGCCTTCGGGTTGATGTCCACCCCTTTGTCGGACTCCCAGGTGCCGGCGAGGCGCCGCAGCGGCCCCAGATTGGCCAGCGTATCCGGCGAGGCCTCGGGCTCGGTGAAAATGTCGTCCGGAATGTTCGGCATAGCTCCCCCGCGCGATTCCCCAAAGGCCGACCTTCCGATAACAGCCTCGCAATGGCAAGGGGGCGATGGCGAGCTTCGCGCCTTACGCCTTCAGGATCGAGAGCGCGCGGAAGGCGAAGACGACCAGGACGCCGAGGGTCGGCCACTGGAACCAGAGATCGCCGTCCCAGGTGAAGAGATTGATCGCGATGAACAGGACGATCAGAACGGCGGTGCGCGCCCCGTCGATGATGAGCCGGTGCCGCTTGTCCGACGGGAGCTTGCCGATCGGGCGCTTGTCCTCGGGCGGCTTCGCCTGCGGGGCGGCGTCGTTGCCTGCCGCGGCCTGCGGCTGCGCCGGGCCGGCTTGCAGCACCGCGCGATAGACCGGCACCTCCGATCCGATGTTCTTCAGGTGCTGCGGGCCGAGGAAGTCGAAGCCCAGGGTCAGCTTGTGCTTCACCTGGTCGAAGACGGTGCCGGAGATCAGCACGCCGCCGGGCTCCGCC
>DATKNM010000347.1:0-3850 GCA_035541335.1 Binatia bacterium | reverse complement strand
GAGAGGGCGTGAGAGTCTAGTTTCTTCTGGAGTGCCGCGGCACCGTCAACCCCCACTCCCGTCCGCGAAGGCGGACATTCGTCCGCGGGGTCGCCCCCATCTTGGGGGCGAGGGATTTCTTGAAGACGCTGCGGATCGTGGAAGCGAAGACCTAGAGACTATTCGAAGGCTCTCACCTTCTTCCCGCCCCCAAGATGGGGCGGGTGAGGGTGGGGGTTGACGGTGCCGCAGCGATACCGATCGCCGAAGAAGCTACGCCGCCCGCCATTCCTTCGCGGTGGGCAGGCCGTCGGTCACGTCCACATGCGCGGCGTCGTCGCCGGCGACCAGCTTCTTCTCGGTGAAGCGGAAGCGCAGCGACCGGCCGTTCTCGGTCACGAGCTCGAGGTCGCGGCGGCCGAACACCTTGCGCAGCACTTCCGGCGTGGTGCGGATCTCGCCGCTGGCGGCGACGTTGGCGGCCGGCGGCACCTGATAGCCATCCAGGTCGTACTCGGCGGGGGCCAGCTCCTGGCCGCCGCAGCGCAGGGTGCCCGCACCGCGCAGGCCGCCGAGATAACGCATCGCTCTGTTTCCTCTGTTCATCATCGCCCAATTCCTTTCCGTAAAAGGGGGCCGTTCCGCAAAAGAAAGACCCCGCGGCTCGATCCGGCCGCCGGCTCCGCGCGCGAGGCGCCGAAAGCGGCGTGGCCGGGAGACGCGGGGCTCCCATGGTGCGGCGCCTCACCCCTGTGGAATGAAACGCGCACCCTCCGGATCGGTCATCGCTTGCATCCTCTTGCCCGGCCGCCAGTACATCCGTGGTCGGCTGAGGGCGAAGAGGTTGCCGGTTGTGCCCTTCCGGAAATCAGTCTCGATGGTTAGTCGAGATCCTGCAGGTTGTCGGCGGACATCTTGCCGGTCTTGCGGTCGGAGACCAGCTCGTAGCTGACCTTCTGGCCTTCGCGCAGATTGCCGAGGCCGGCGCGCTCGACCGCGCTGATGTGGACGAAGGCATCCTTCCCGCCGTCATTGGGGGAGATGAAGCCGAAGCCCTTTTGAACGTTGAACCACTTCACGGTTCCCGTAGCCATGAGGGAAACCCTTTCTCATATATGTGTCATGCTGCCCGCGCCCCATCGCTGGGAAAACACCGGCCGTCGAATTTGCGTTTTTCGGGAGAGAAGATTTCAGCGTGGCGCGAAGGTCTCCGGGAGGCTCTTTCGCGCGGCCCAAGTCATTCTGGCCGTCCATCGACCCGGCTGATATAGGGTGAAATCGCCCCGATTGCAAGGGGGCTTACGAAAATCGCCTGCGACAGAGTGGCTTGGCCGGGTCTCGGGCAGGGAGACGGGCGGCGTCTCAATACCGCCGCTTGCCGCGCTTACCCTTGGCCTCTTCCTCGGCGATGCGCTTGTTGTCCTCGCTGTGGATCACCTCGGCGCGCGCCAGCTCATGGGCGCGGTTCAATTCCCGCCAGCGGGCGCGGTCCGCCTCGAAGGCCTCCGGCGTCGCCCAGGGCTTGGAGACGCCGAGCCGCTGCGCCAGCTCCTTCTCGACGAACTCCTGGTGCCATTCGGTCTGCTCGGCGGTGAGGCCGCGCAGCACGCGCACGCCCGCTTCGTCGGTGGTCCAGAGGCGGAGTTCGGATTCAGAAAGCGCGTCGCTCACAATGTCTCCCGCATGCTGTGGTCCGGTCCGGGGCTGGGGTGTCTAGCATGGACCAAGTCCGGTCCGGAAGTCGATGCCGGCGGATTCGGGTCCGGCTGCCGGCCTCCCCGTCCGCGGCCTCATCTCCCATGCAGCCGCGCCCAGTCCCGCTTGGTCGCGTCGTCCACCGGCTCCAGGCGGCCGTCCTGGGTCGCGTCGAAGTCGCTGTAATCCTCGATCGACACGCATTGAGCGAGGACGCCGTTGACCTTCAGCGGGAAGAGCCCGGCCCAGACCACCTTTGCCCGCGGGTTGTCGCCGGCCCAGCGATAGTTCCAGATCTTCGGCCGGCCGGTGCGGCTCGCCTCCTCGTAGAAGCCCAGCATCTCCCGAACCGCGGCGGCATAGGCGCCCTCGGCGAACTCGTCGAGATAGCGGCCGGCGAGATTCATGCCGGTCATGGCATCGACCTGGGTCCCGCTCAGGCGGTAGCGCAAGCGGAAGGGTGTGAACTCGAAATCGCAGAGCATGAGATAGGGGAGGAGCGGCTGCACGTCTTCGATGCGGAATTGCGCCCGTTCCGGCGTCTGGCCGCCGGCGAGGCCGTGCCAGTAGTCCGATAGGAGAGCGATGTTCTTCGGCGTGAATTGCATCGACGGCGCTGTCCTCGCGGTGGTCCCCGAACCCCGATGCGACGGATCCAGGGAGAGCATAGCGTCGCCCTCGGCGCCCGCCACAGCCTTCTGCACCAAATGCTATGCCCGTCACACCTTGTCCCGTCGCCGGCCGCGCCGGCCGCCGGGTCCGACGCTTCACCCGGCGCGACATCCCCGTGGTGATCACAGTGGTGATCCCCTTGGTGATCCGCGTGGTGATCCGCGTGGTGATCCCCCTGGCGACCGGCGACGACCGGTGGCGGTCGCCCCGATCTCATCCCTCTCAGATCATTGCGCTTTTTCGTAGGAACGGCGGCTTTGGTAAAATGCCTTGGATCCGGCCGGCGATATCTCTCCGCGCTAACACCATCTTAACGTGAAATGGCGCTGAATTGACGCGGAGGGAACGGGGATTCGATGGATTACGAGGACGCCAAGCGACAGGTCTCCAGCGGGGACGCAGCGGCGCGACGCACGCTCGCCGGCCGCGACGACGTGGCGCCGGAGATCCTCTATTTCCTCTGCCGCGACGCCGACGCCGAGGTGCGTCTGGCGGTCGCCGCCAATCTCCGCGCGCCGCGCGAGGCGGACCTGCTGCTCGCCCGCGATGCCGAGGACGACGTCCGCGCGCGGGTGGGGGAGAAGCTCGGCGCGCCGCGTCCTCCCGACCTGCCGGAGCTCAGCGCCCGGAAGCAGGCGATGACCACCGAGATCGCCGAGACCCTGGCGGGCGACGGCGCCGGCCATGTGCGCGAGGCGATCGCCGTCGCCTTGAAGGAATCGATCGACGCGCCGCCGCATGTGGTGCAGCAGCTCGCCCGTGACATCGAGATCCGGGTCGCGGCACCGATCCTGCAGCACTCGCCGGTGCTGGCGGACGGCGACCTCATCGACATCATGGGCAGCGGCCCGATCAAGGGCGTGCTGCACGCCATCGCCAAGCGCCGCAACGTCAGCCACGGCGTCACCGAGCTGCTGGTCAACCGCGCCATCGCCCAGCCGGGGGAGCACACCGCCGTCACCGACCTGCTCGCGAACCAGACCGCGCGCATCGGCACCGGCACCATGGACAAGATCATCGACGTCGCGCCGGAATACGACGACTGGCACCGGCCGCTGGCATCGCGCCAGGACTTGACCGCCAATCACATGCAGCGCGTGGCCTCGATCCCCTCGGACGTGATCGCCGAGACCATGGGTGCGCGCAACGACCTCGACGAGGCGGCGATGACCGCGCTCTCCAACATGGTGGCGCGGCGCATGGCGGAGCTCACCAAGAAGCGCGAGGCGGAAGCGCCGGCGATCAAGCCCGCCGCCGACAAGTTCCTGAACTCGGTGATGCAGGGCGGCAAGGTCGGTCCGGTCTGCGCCGCAATGGCACTCCGCGCCGGTATCCCGACCGAGGTGACGATGAAGATCCTCAGCTCGAAGAACCCCAAGGCCATCATCGCCCTCGCCTGGAAGGCCGGCCTCACCGCCGTCCAGGCGCAATCGCTGCAGACCAATGTCGGCGGCATCCCGCAGCCGCAATCGCTGGGACCCAGTGCCTCCGGCGGCTATCGCCT